>DATFYA010000021.1 GCA_035315345.1 Candidatus Methylomirabilota bacterium | reverse complement strand
GAGCGCGGCGTCCGGCCGCCGGCGGTCGTCGGCGAGCCGGAGCAGCGTCTCCTCGCCCTGTCGCACGAGCCGCCGCTCGCCCGAGGCGAGGCGATTGAGGCAGAGCCGCGAGGTGATCGCGTACAGCCACGTCGACAGCTTGGCGTCGCCGCGGAACTCGCCGAGCGCGCGGTGAGCGCGGAGGAACGCCTCCTGGGCCACGTCCTGGGCCTCCGCCGCGTTGCCGAGCATCCGCAGCGCCACCCCGAAGACGCGATGCTGGTACGTGGTCACGAGCTCCTCGAAGGCGGACGCCTCGCCGGCCCGCAGCCGGTCCAGGAAGCGCGGCGCATCGCCTGCCTCCGCCTCTCGCACGGTTAGACCATACCGCGTCCCGGAAGTTCCCTCCGCACAAAACCCGCCGTCCCGCGCGCGGCGCGAGGCCGCGCGACGGCGTGGTAGACTTCGCGGCGTCATGGACAAGCGCTCTCGCGTGATGGCCGCGCTCCGACGGGAAGCCGTCGATCGGCCTCCGGTCTCGTTCTGGCGACACGTTCCCGACGTCGACCACACCGCGGCGGGGCTCGCCGAGGCGATGCTCGCGTTCCAGCGCCGCTGGGATCTCGACTTCGTGAAGGTGATGTCGAGCGGCGTCTACTGCGTGGAGGACTGGGGCTGCCAGGTGGCCTACCAGGGCTCCCCCAACGGGGCCAAGCAGTGCACGAAGCACGCGGTGCAGGACCGCGCCGACTGGAGCCGCATCCGCGCGCTCGACCCGGGGGCGGGCGCGCTCGGCCGCGAGCTCGAAGCGGTGCGGCTGATCGCGCGCGGCCGCTCCGACGACGCGCCGATCCTGCACACGCTCTTCTCGCCGCTCACGGTGGCGCGCAAGCTGGCCGGCGATCGCGCGGTGGCCGATCTTCGCGACGAGCCGGCCGCCGTCGAGCCCGCGCTGGACGCCATCGCCGAGACCATGGCCCGGCACGCGCAGGCGGCGCTGTCCGCCGGGGCCGACGGCCTCTTCTTCGCGACCCAGGCCGCCACGCCCGAGGTGGTCACCGCCGAGGAATGGTCGCGCTTCGAGCAGCCCCGGATCCGACGCATGCTCGACGCGGTGGCCGCGACCTCGGCCTTCACGCTGCTGCACCTGCACGGGCGCGACGTGTACTTCGACCAGGCCGCCCGGCTGCCCGTGCACGCGATCAACTGGCACGATCGGCTCGCCGCGCCGAGCCTCGGCGACGCCCGTGCGCGCTTCACCGGCGGGCTGGTGGGCGGGCTCGGGGAAGGCCGGACCCTGCTGCGCGGGCCGGCCGACGCCGCCGCCGCGGAAGCCGGCGAGGCGATCGCCCAGACCGGCGGGCGCGGCATCCTGGTCGGCCCGGGCTGCGTCCTGCCCCTGGCCACTCCGGACGCCCACCTGTCCGCGGTCCTCGCCGCGGTGAAGGCGGCGCGATGAGCGTCTCCGTGGCGCTCCGCCGGAGCGCGCTCGTCCTCCTGCTCCTGCTCGGGGCCCCGGTCCCGGCGCCGGGGCAGTCCGCGGGGGAGCTGCGCGTGGGCCTGCCGTGGACGCCCGAGAACCTCGATCCGACCATGAACCTCTCGTCCATCCGGGCGAAGGTGGGCGTGAGCATGTTCGACTCGCTGGTGGGCCGCGACGCCGAGAACCGGATCGTGCCCCAGCTCGCGGAGTCGTGGAAGGCGCTCGACGACCTGACGCTGCAGCTGAGGCTCCGGCGCGGGGTGATCTTCCACGACGGCGAGCCGTTCGACGCGGAGGCGGTCCGCTTCACCTTCGACCGTGTGCTCGATCCCAACCAGAAGTCTCCCAACCGGGCGAACATCGGCGAGGTCGCGCGCGTGGACGTCGTGGACGACCACACCGTCAACCTCGTGCTGCGCCAGCCCTACGCGCCGCTGCTGAACCGGCTGGTCGATTTCCCGATGGTGCCGCCGAAGTACACCGCCGAGAAGGGCAACCCGGGGCTCGCCCTGCGGCCGGTCGGCACCGGTCCGTTCCGGTTCGTCGAGCTGGTGAAGGACGATCGCCTGGTGGTCGAGGCGTTCGATCGCCACTGGCGCGGCGCGCCCCGCATCCGCCGCATCGTGTTCAAGCCGATCCCGGAGCCGTTCACCCGCGCCGCCGCGCTCCGGAACAACGAGGTCGACCTCATCGACACGCTGCCGCCCAACCTGGCCAGCGAGCTGGAGCGCGTCGGCGGCATCCGGGTCCAGCGGGTGCCCAGCACGTGGATCATCTATCTGGGACTGAACGCCTTCAAGAAGCCGCTCTCCGACGTGCGGGTGCGCCAGGCCCTGAACTACGCCACCGACGTGGACGCGCTGGTGAAGAGCGTGCTCGACGGCAACGGACGTCGAATGGACGGGCCGTTCACTCCGCAGATGTTCGGCTTCGATCCGTCGGTGAAGGGATACCAGCCGGATCCGGCGCGGGCGCGGCGGCTGCTCGCCGAGGCGGGCTATCCCGACGGGCTCGAGATCTCGCTGGACGCGCCGGCCGGACGCTATCAAGGCGACAAGGAGATCGCGGAGGCGCTGGGCGGGCAGTGGCAGAAGGCCGGCGTCAAGCCGCGCGTGCAGGTGGCGGAGTGGGGCGCCTACTTCAAGCGCTACCTCGGCAAGCAGTTCTCCGACGCCTACCTGCTCGGGCTCGGCGGTCCGATGCAGGACGGCGACGAGCTGTACAACCTGGTCTCGTCGAAAGGCCGCGGCCTCTACTACAAGAACGAGAAGATCGACGCGCTGTTCGACGCGGGCCGCTCGACTATGGACCCGGCCCGGCGGAAGAAGATCTACGCCGATCTGGCGCGCGCGATGGTCGAGGACGCCACGTGGGTCTTCCTGATGCAGCAGGTCGACATCTACGCGACGCGCGACCGGGTGACGTGGACACCACGAGCGGACCAGTGGCTGCTGCTGCACGAGGCGAGCCTGAAGTAGGAAGTCGCGGTGCTCACCGGAGCGGCGATACGCTCCTAGTAGCTGAAATTTATCGACGAGCGGTCAGCGACCCACCGGGTTATCCACGGCCGACCCACACGGTTTGTGGGTTGTCCTCCCGGCGACGGCGACGAGTCCGGGCTCGCAACGTCGCGGAGCGGCGACGATCTAGGCTTCACGGCGCGCGCGGCGGCGGGGCGCCGCGGTCAGGGCACGCCACTCGGCGTCCGAGAGGCTGAGCGGTCGGCTGCCTCGCCTCATGGCGCGCACCTGGGCCATGATGCGGCGCGATACCGCTTTCATCGGCGGCTTTCTGCTCGACCGGCCTCTGGCCCGGCTCACCGCCGCGGGATCTCCTGGCCGGTGCGCCGCGGTGACGAGATCACGTGCCGGGGTCCGCCTCGTCGCGCATATAGGCGACCGCGCTGATGGCGAGGTACCAGAGCGGCCCCTCGATGAGGACCAGGAAGGCGCCGAGGCGTGAGAACGACCAGACGGTGAGGAACAGTCCGACCAGGCTGCACGACAGCGCGATCGTGATGACGGCGCCGCGCACGATCCGGCACGCCGGCTCGGGCCCCATCCAGCCGCTGGATTCGATGTAGAGCCAGGCGACGAGAGCGGGCAGGGACACCGCCAGCAGCCCGACGATGGCTCCGGAGCGCGCGACGGCGCCCGACGACACGATCACGGTGAGCAAGAGCGCAACGACGAAGACAAGGTAGCCGAAGATCGCCGACCGCCAGCCCGGCTCGAGGATCGCCATCTCGCGCATCTCATCCTCCGTTTCGACGCCGCGAGTATAGGCGATGGCCGCGAAGCCAGGCAAGGGCGGGTCGGCGGGGCCGACAAAACCAACTCGTGAGAGACTGAGGCATGCGCGAACACTGGTGGATGAACACGGGTGACAAGGCGGTACGACTGGTGTGGAGGTTGCTCTGGAGCTGGCGACGGTAGGACGCGGCGGCCGCGCCTGATCCGCGCCGCGTAGAAGCAGCCGAGGACGCCCGGGCCGGCCGCCGGCCCCGGACCGCTGTGCTACTATTCGTCGGTGCGTATGTCATCGACGAATCTGCTCGATCTGTTCCCCGCCGAGATGGAGGAGCTGGCCGAATCGCTAGGCGTCCCACGGTACCGGGGCCGCCAGCTCGCGGGCTGGATCTTCACCCGGGGCGTGGCCGAGATCGAGGCCATGTCCGATCTCCCTCGCGACTTCCGCGCCGCGCTCGCCGCCTCGATGCGGGTCGAATTACCGGAGGTCGAGCGGCGCACGCCCTCGCAGGACGGCAGCCAGAAGCTGGTGCTCCGCTACGCCGGCGGCGCGCGCGTGCAGTCGGTGCTCATGCCCGATGGCGACCGCCTCACCCTGTGCGTCTCCACCCAGGTGGGTTGCGGATTCGGCTGCGCGTTCTGCTTCACCGGCACCATGGGCCTCGAGCGCAACCTGAGCGCGGGCGAGATCGTCGGGCAGGTGATGGTGGCGCGACGCGGGCTCGGCCCGGGCGAGCGCATCACTCACATCGTGTACATGGGCATGGGCGAGCCGCTCGCCAACTACGGGGCGACCGTGAAGTCGCTGCGGCTACTCACCGACCCGCGGGCCTTCGGCTTCTCGCCCCGTCGCATCACCGTCTCGACGGTGGGGCTGGTGAGCGGAATCGAGCGGCTGGCCAAGGAGAGCCTGAAGGTCAATCTCGCGATCTCGCTCCACGCCACCAGCAACGAGATCCGCGACCGCATCATGCCGATCAACCGCGGCTTCGCGATCGAGGAGCTGCTGGCCGCGTGCCGGCGCTTCCCGCTGCCGTTCCGCCAGCGGATGACCTTCGAGTACGTGCTGCTCGACGGCGTGAACGACGCGGCGGAGGACGCGCGGCGACTGGTGCGGCTCCTCAAGGGGATCCGAGGCAAGATCAACCTGATTCCGTTCAACGACTGGGAGGGCTCGGGCTTCGGCCGGCCGTCCCTGCCGCGCATCCTCGCCTTCCAGGCCATCCTGCTCGAGCACGGCATCACCGCGACCATTCGTTGGAGCAAGGGAGAAGATATCGGCGCGGCCTGCGGCCAGCTCCGCGAGGAGGTCACCGCGTGACCGCTCCGGTCACGGTGGCCCTCGGCACCCTCGGCTGCCGGCTCAACCAGGTCGAGTCGCAGGAGATGGGCGCGCTCCTGGAGCGCGGCGGCTTTCGCGTGGTCCCGTCCGGCGAGGCCGCGCAGGTGTACGTGGTCAACACCTGTACGGTCACCGGGCGCGCCGACTTCTCGGACCGGCAGCTGATCCGCCGCGTCGCCCGCGAGCACCCGGGCGCGTTCCTGGTGGTGACGGGCTGCTATGCGCAGACGGACCCGACCGCGGTGGCCGCCATTCCGGGCGTGGATCTGGTGGTGGGCAACCACGAGAAGTACCGCCTGCCCGACCTGCTGGGCTCGCTGATCAAGCCGCCGCGGCCGGCCATCGAGGTCGGCGACATCGCGGCCGTCCGGACGGTCCCCGTCGCCCCCTTCGCCCGCATGGCCGGACGCTCGCGCGCCTTCGTGAAGATCCAGGACGGCTGTCAGCACCGCTGCGCCTTCTGCATCGTGCCGACGGCCCGCGGGGGCAGCCGGAGCCAGGAGCCGAAGGTGGTGATCGACCAGGTGCGCGGCCTCGTGGAGTCGGGCTACCTCGACATCACCCTGACCGGCGTGGACATCGGCCACTACGGCTGGGATCTCTCTCCGCGCACGTCGCTGGCCGGGCTCGTGCGGAGCCTGGCCGAGATCGACGGGCTCGGCTGGCTGCGGCTGTCCTCGGTGCTGCCGGCCTACTTCACGCCGGACTTGATCGACGCGGTGACCACGCTGCCGGCGGTCGCGCCGCACCTGCACCTGCCGCTGCAGAGCGGCAGCGATCGCGTGCTCCGGCTGATGCGGCGACCGTATCACACCGGAATGTACCGCGACCTGGTGTCGCGCCTCGCCGCCGCCATCCCGGCGCTGGGGCTCGGCGCCGACGTCATCGTGGGTCATCCCGGCGAGACCGAGGGGGACTTCGAGGCCACGCTCGCCTTCGTCGCGTCGCTGCCCTTCTCCTACCTGCACGTCTTCCCGTATTCGGACCGCCGCGGCACCGAGGCGGTGCGCCGGCCCGATCACGTGCCGGCCGCGTCCATTCGGGAGCGGGCCCGCCGCCTGCGCCGGCTCGGGCGCGAGAAAGGCCTCGCGTTCCGGGGCGCGCTCGCCGGATCGCGGCGCCCGGCCCTGGTGCTCGACGCACGCGACCCGGCCAGTGGGCGGCTGGTCGGACTCACCGCCAACTACGTCGAGGTGCTCTTCGACGGGCCGGACGGACTCGGCCGGCGCATGGTCACGCTCGAGATCGGCGAGACGCGCGGTGACCGCACCCAGGGGCGCCTGATCGGCGAGGCGGAGGCGTGAGGATGGCGCCGGCGTCGCGGCCGTCCGAGCCCGCGCTCGGCATCATCGGCGGAAGCGGGCTCTACGAGATCGAGGGCTTCGAGGACGTGCGCTGGGTCCGGGTCAAGACACCGTTCGGCCACCCGTCGGACGCCTACTGCACCGGCCGACTGGGCGATCGCCGAGTCGTCTTCCTGCCGCGCCACGGCCGCGCCCACCGGGTCACCCCGAGCGAGATCAACTACCGCGCGAACATCTACGGGCTCAAGTCGCTCGGCGTGCGGTGGGTCATCTCGGTCAGCGCGGTGGGCAGCATGAAGGAGGAGATCCACCCGCTGGACCTCGTCATCCCCGACCAGTTCTACGACCACACGAAGCGACGGATCTCGAGCTTCTTCGGCGATGGGATCGTCGGCCACGTCGGCCTCGCCGATCCGGTGTGCCCGGCGCTCGGCGACCTGCTGGAGACCGGTGGGCGCGAGGCCGGCGCCCGGGTGCACCGTGGCGGCACCTACATCTGCATCGAGGGCCCTCAGTTCTCCACCCGGGGTGAATCGCAGATCTACCGCCGCTGGGGCGTCTCGGTGATCGGCATGACCAACATGCCGGAGGCCAAGCTGGCCCGCGAGGCCGAGCTGTGCTACGCCACGCTGGCCCTGGCCACCGACTACGACGTCTGGCACGAGACCCACGCCGCGGTCAGCGTGGAGGCGGTGGTGGCGAACCTGCTGAAGAACGTCGCCACCGCCAAGGTGGTGCTGAAGCGGGTCATCCCGCGGGTGGGCAAGCCCTGCCACGCGGGCTGCGGCGACGCGCTGGCCAGCGCGGTGATCACCAATCCGGCCGCCTTCCCGCCGCGCACGCGGCAGCGCCTCGCGCTGCTGCTGGACCGCTATTTCCCCCCGAAGGCGAAGGCCCGCCGCCGTGGCTAGCCCGGGCGACCTCGACGTGGTCGGCATCGGCAACGCGCTCGTCGACGTGCTGAGCCACGCCGACGACGCGATGCTCGGCCGCCAGGGCCTGGTGAAGGGGACCATGCACCTCGTCGACGAGGATCGGGCGCGCGCCCTCTACGACGCGATGGGCCCGGGCGTCGAGATCTCGGGCGGCTCCGCGGCCAACACGATGGTGGGCGTGGCGTCGTTCGGCGGCCGCGCGCACTACGTGGGCAAGGTGCGCGACGATCAGCTCGGAGAGGTCTTCGGTCACGACCTGCGCGCGACCGGCGTGGGCTACGACACCCCCCGGGCCACCTCCGGGCCGGCCACCGGGCGGTGCCTCATCCTGGTCACCCCGGACGCGCAGCGCACCATGGGCACGTTTCTCGGCGCTTCCGTGCGACTCGGCCCCGCCGACGTGGACCGCGCGCCGATCGCCCGCGGCCGCATCCTCTATCTGGAGGGGTATCTGTTCGATCCGCCCGAGGCCCAGGAAGCCTTCCGCGCCGCCGCCGCCATCGCGCACGCGGCCGGGCGCAAGGTCGCCCTGACCCTGTCGGATCCCTTCTGCGTCGATCGACATCGGGCCGCGTTCCGCGACCTGGTCCAGAATCACGTGGACATCCTCTTCGCGAACGAGGCGGAGATCCGCGCCCTCTACCAGGTCGGCGACTTCGACTCAGCCCTCCGGCACGTCCGCGACCAGTGTGAGATCGCGGCCCTCACCCGGAGCGCGGACGGGTCGGTGCTGATCGGCGGCGGCAAGGTCCATACGGTCCTCGCGCACCCGGTGAGCGCGGTGGTGGACACGACCGGGGCCGGCGATCTCTATGCGGCGGGGGTACTCTACGGCATGTGTCGGGGACTCGACCTGCCAACCTGCGGACGGCTCGGATCGCTGGCCGCCGCCGAGGTCATCGGCCACGTGGGCGCGCGACCGATCGTTCCGCTGGCCCGGCTGGCCGGGCCCATGCTTGCCTGAGCGGATGACCCGCGAAGCCGCGCTCGCCGACAAGTACCACCGGCTGCTCGACATCGTCCGCGGCATGGGCCGCGTGGTGGTGGCCTTCTCCGGCGGGGTGGACTCCACCTTCCTGGCCCGCGCCGCGAAGGACGCGGTGGGCGCCGACGCGCTGCTGGTCACCGCCGACTCCGAGACCTACCCGGCCGCCGAGCTCGAGGAGACGCGCCGCCTCGCCGCGCTCCTGGGCCTGCGGCACGAGGTGGTGCGCACGCACGAGCTGGACCGGCCCGAGTACGCGCGCAACTCGCCGGACCGGTGCTTTCACTGCAAGGAGGAGCTGTTCTCGCGGCTGGAGCCGATCGCCCGTCGGGCCGGCGTCGCGCAGGTCGTCTACGGGGCGAACATGGACGACCTCGGCGATCACCGGCCGGGCATGAAGGCCGCCCAGGCCCGCGGGGTGCGCGCGCCGCTGATCGAGGCCGCGCTGTGGAAGGAGGAGATCCGCGCGCTGTCGCGCGATCTCGGCCTGCCCACGTGGGACAAGCCCTCGTTCGCCTGCCTGTCCTCGCGCTTCCAGTACGGCGATCTCATCACGCCGGCCAAGCTGCGGCAGATCGACGAGGCGGAGGCGTTTCTGCGCGGGCTCGGCTTCCGCCAGTTCCGGGTGCGCCATCACGACCGCCTGGCGCGCATCGAGCTGCCGCCCGACGAGATGGGCCGGCTGTGGCAGGAGGACCGCCACACCGCGATCGTGCGGCGGTTCCGCGAGCTGGGCTATCTCTACGTCACCCTCGACCTGCAGGGCTTTCGCAGCGGCAGCGCCAACGAGGCGCTCAAGTGGATCGGGAAAAAGTAGCCGCGCTGCTCGAGGCGGTCGCGCGCGGGACGATCAGCCCCGCGCAGGCGCTGGCCCGGCTGCGCGACCTGCCGGTCGAGGACCTGCGCTTCGCGCGCGTGGACGTGCATCGCTCGCTCCGTCACGGCGTGCCCGAGGCGATCTTCTGCCAGGGCAAGACGCCGGAGCAGGTGGTGGCGATCGGGCGCCGGCTCGCCGAGGGCCACCACAACGTCCTGGCCACCCGCGCCTCCGCCGACGTGATCGAGGCGCTGCTCGCGAGCGGGCTGCCGTGCCGGGTTCACGAGATGGCCCGGCTGGTCGTGGTCAATCCGGCGCCGTCCGAGGGCGTCGGCCTCATCGTGGTGGTGAGCGCGGGCACGTCCGACCAGCCGGTGGCCGAGGAGGCCGCGGTGACCGCCGAGGCGATGGGCAACGCGGTCGAGCGGCTGTTCGACTGCGGCGTGGCCGGGCTGCACCGGCTGGTGCCGCACCTCGACCGCTTGAACGAGGCCAACGCGATCATCGCGGTGGCGGGCATGGAAGGCGCGCTGCCGACCGTGCTGGGTGGCCTCGTGGACCGGCCGGTCATCGCGGTCCCGACCAGCGTGGGCTACGGCGCCTCGCTCGGCGGCGTGGCCGCGCTGCTCGCCATGCTGAACTCGTGCGCGCCCGGCGTGTCGGTGGTCAACATCGACAACGGCTACGGCGCCGCCGCCCAGGCCAATCAGATCAACAAGCTCGCCTCCAAGTTGCGGTGACCCACCCGGCTGCCCGCCGATGGGGGGAGTGGCGGTGACCGACGCACCCGGCTGCCCGCCGATGGGGGGAGTGGCGGTGACTGACGCACCCGGCTGCCCGCCGATGGGGGGAGTGCGGGGGCCATGTCGGGGCCCCCGCAGATGAAGATCGCCTACTTCGATTGCCCGAGCGGCGCCTCGGGCGACATGATCCTCGGCGCGCTCGTCGACGCCGGCGCCTCCTTCGACACACTCGAGCGCGAGCTGGCCGGCCTCAGCGTGGCCGGCTACCGGCTGGAGCGCCGCGAGGTCATGAAGGCCGGCTTCCGGGCCACGAAGGTCGACGTGCACCTGGACGGCTACGAGCAGGACCCGGGCTACATGGGCCGGGCCGCCCAGGGCGCGCGGCCCGCGCACTCCACCGGGCATCGGGCTTCCGGGCACCGGGGGCTCGAGGAGATCCTCGGCATCCTCGACGGTAGCCGCCTGGCACCCGCGGTACGCGACATGGCCTCGCGCGTCTTCCGCCGGCTCGCCGCGGCGGAGGCCCGCGTACACGGGACGACGCCCGAGCGCGTGCAATTCCACGACGTGGGCGCCGTCGACGCCATCGTGGACGTCACCGGCTCGTGCATCGGGCTCTACCTGCTCGGCATCGACGCGGTCCACTTCAGCGCGTTGCCGGTGGGCGGCGGCTTCATCGAGGGTCCCCACGGCAAGATGCCGGTGCCGGGTCCCGCAACCGCGGAGATGCTGAAGGGCTTTCCCACGCTCGACACCGGCATCCGGCGCGAGCTGGTGACCCCGACCGGCGCGGCCATCCTGACGACGCTGGCCGCGGGGGCGGGGGCGATGCCGGCCATGCGGGTCACCGCGGTCGGCTACGGCGCCGGCACGATGGAGCTCGACACTCCGAACGTGCTGCGCCTCTTCGTGGGCGAGGCGGCGGTGACCGCGCCGGCCGAGACCATCGTCCAGGTCGAGACCACCATCGACGACATGTCGCCACAGCTCTACGAACCCCTCCTCGAGCGCCTGCTCGCCGCGGGCGCCCTCGACGCCTGGCTCACGCCGGTCATCATGAAGCGGAGCCGTCCCGGCATCGTGCTCACCGCGCTGTGCGAGCCCGGTCGGGTGACCGAGCTGTCCCGGGTGCTCTTCGAGGAGTCCTCGACCATCGGGGTGCGGTGGACCGCCTACCAGCGCGCCCGGCTCGACCGGGAGATGGTGCGTCTCGACACGATGTACGGGCCGGTGGACTTCAAGGTCTCCCGTCTGGAGGGTCGCGTGGTCACGGTGACACCCGAGTTCGAGGAGGTCCGACGCATCGCGCGCGACCGAGGCGTGGCGGTCCGCGAAGTCCTGGAGCAGGCCCGCATCGAAGGTCGCCGCCTCCTCGGCGGCACCCCTTGACACCGTCCTCGCCCCGGCATACGGTTGTGGGCGTTTTCCCGGCCTCGGACCCTTCACCCAGGAGGTAGCGCAGTGAAAAAGACCGTGTCGATGACGATCAACGGCGCCCCCCAGTCCCACGACGTGGAGCCCCGGCTCCTGCTCGTGCACTACATCCGGGAGCAGGCGGGTCTGACCGGCACGCACGTCGGCTGCGACACGAGCCAGTGCGGGGCGTGCACGGTGCACGTCAACGGCGTGGCCGTGAAGTCGTGCACGCTGCTCGCGGTGCAGTGCGAGGGCGCGCAGGTGCTCACCATCGAGGGCCTCGCCAAGGACGGCAAGCTGCATCCGATCCAGAACGGGTTCTGGGAGAAGCACGGGTTGCAGTGCGGCTTCTGCACGCCGGGCATGATCATGTCGGCGCACCAGATGCTGCAGCGCAACCCGCGACCCACCGAGGCGCAGATCCGCCACGACCTGGAAGGCAACCTGTGCCGCTGCACGGGGTACCACAACATCGTCAAGGCCATCCAGTACGCCGCCGAGCAGATGGCGGGGAAGTGAGGCGCGACCATGGCGACGGCCCGGCTCCTCGGCGCGAGCATCAAGCGGCGTGAGGATCCCCGCTTCATCACCGGCAAGGGGAACTACACCGACGACCTGAAGCTGGCCGGCATGACCCACGCGGTGTTCGTGCGCAGCCCGCACGCCAACGCGAAGATCCGCAAGATCGACACCACGAAGGCCGCGAAGATGCCCGGCGTGGTCGCGATCTTCACCGGCAAGGACCTGGCCGGGGTGAACTCGCTGCCGTGCGGGTGGCTGCTGCCCGAGCTGAAGATCCCGCCCCACATGCCGCTGGCCATCGACGCGGCCCGGTACGTGGGCGACCCGGTGGCGATCGTCATCGCGGAGAGCCAGTCCGCGGCGAGCGACGGGGCGGAGGCGGTCGAGGTGGACTGGGAGGTGCTGCCCTCGGTCACCAGCACCGAGAAGGCGGCGGCCAAGGGGTCGCCCCAGATCCACGAGGTGGCGCCCGGCAACGTGGCGTTCACCTGGCAGATCGGCGACGCCGCGGCCACCGACGCCGCGTTCAAATCCGCCGCGGTCACCGTGAAGAAGCGCATCGTCAATCAGCGCCTGGTGGCCAATCCCATGGAGCCGCGGGCCTGCGTGGCCCGCTACGACGAGGCCACCGGTGACTGGACGCTGTGGGTGACCTCGCAGAACCCCCACGTGCACCGGTTGCTGATGACCGCCTTCGTGCTGGGCATTCCGGAGCACAAGGTGCGGGTGATCGCGCCGGATGTCGGCGGCGGCTTCGGCTCCAAGATCTTCCTCTACAACGAGGAGACGGTCTGCACCTGGGCCACCAAGCAGGTCAAGCGGCCGATTCGCTGGACGTCGTCGCGGCGCGAGGCCTTCCAGACCGACGCGCATGGACGCGACCACGTGACGGACGCCGAGGTCGCACTGGCCAAGGACGGGAAGTTCCTGGGGCTGCGCGTGAAGACCACCGCGAACCTGGGCTCCTACCTGTCGACATTCGCCCCCGCGGTGCCGACCTATCTCTACGCCACGCTCCTCAACGGTGTGTACGAGTGGCCGGCCATCCACGCGGAGGTGACCGGCGTCTTCACCAACACCACCCCGGTGGACGCCTACCGCGGGGCCGGCCGCCCCGAGGCGTGCTACCTGCTCGAGCGCATGGTGGACGCGGCCGCGGCCGCGCTCAAGATGGACCCGGCCGAGATCCGCCGGAAGAACTTCATCCCGAAGTTCGACAACGGCTACCAGACGAAGGTCGCGCTGCAGTACGACAGCGGCAACTACGGCGCCGCCTTCGACAAGCTGCTGGGGATGCTCGACTACAAGAAGTTCCGCGCCGAGCAGGCGGACGCGCGGGGCAAGGGCCGGCTGCTGGGCATCGGCTTCTCGACGTACATCGAGGCCTGCAGCATCGCCCCGTCCAAGGTGGTGGGATCGCTCGGCGCCCAGGCCGGGCTTTGGGAGTCCGGCAAGGTGCAGGTGCATCCGACCGGCAAGGTGAGCGTGTTCACCGGCTCGCACTCGCACGGGCAGGGGCACGAGACGACGATGGCCCAGATCGTGGCCGATCAACTCGGCATCCCGATGGACGACGTGGAGATCGTGCACGGCGACACCGGCCGGGTGCCGTTCGGCATGGGCACCTACGGCAGCCGCTCGGCCTCGGTGGGCGGCACCGCGATCGTGATGTCGCTGAACAAGATCAAGGAGAAGGGCAAGAAGATCGCCGCGCACCTGCTCGAGGCCAATCCGAAGGACATGGACTACGTGGGCGGGCAGTTCGTGGTGAAGGGGGCGCCCCAGAAGGCGATCCCCTTCGGGCAGGTCGCGCTGACCGCGTACGTGCCGCACAACTATCCGGAGGGGGTGGAGCCCGGGCTCGAGGAGACGAGCTTCTACGATCCGGCCAACTTCTGCTTCCCGTTCGGGGCGCACGCCTGCGTGGTGGAGGTGGATCCCGACACCGGCCACGTGAAGATCCTCCGCTACCTGGCCGTCGACGACGTCGGCAACGTCATCAACCCGATGATCGTCGACGGCATGGTGCACGGCGGGATCGCCCAGGGCGTGGCCCAGGCGCTCTGGGAGGAGGCGGTGTACGACGCCGACTCCGGCCAGCTGGTCAGCGGCAGCATGATGGACTACGCGCTGCCCAAGGCCGACATGCTGCCCTTCTACGAGACCGACCGCACCGAGACCCCGACTCCGGTCAACCCGCTCGGCGTGAAGGGCGCGGGCGAGACCGGGACCATCGCCTCCACGCCGGCGGTGGTCAACGCGGTGGTGGACGCGCTGTCCGCCCTCGGCGTGGATCACATCGACGCCATGCCCCTGACGCCCGAGCGGGTCTGGAAGACCGCGCAGGCCGCCAAATCCAGGAAGTGAGGGAGACGCCGACATGTACCCAGCTCAGTTCGAGTACTACACGCCGGGGACGGTGAAAGAGGCGCTGGACCTGCTCGGGCGTCACAAGGACGACGCCAAGCTCCTCGCGGGCGGCCACAGCCTGCTACCGGCCATGAAGCTGCGCCTGGCCCAGCCCAAGCACCTGGTCGACCTGCGCAAGATTCCCGGGCTGTCCGGCATCAAGGAGGAAGGCGGCGCGCTGGTCATCGGCGCGATGACCACGCACTACCAGGTCGAGTCCTCGCCGGTGGTGAAGTCGAGGTGCCCGGTGCTCGCCGCGGTGGCCGCGCAGATCGGCGACCCGATGGTGCGCAACATGGGCACGATCGGCGGCAGCCTCGCGCACGCGGACCCGGCCGCGGACTACCCGGCCGCGATCATCGCGCTCGGGGCCGAGATGGTGGCGGAGGGACCGAAGGGCAAGCGGACGATCAAGGCCGACGATTTCTTCAAGGGCCTGCTCACCACCGCGCTGGCCGCCGACGAGATCCTGACCGAGGTGCGGGTGCCCGCGATGGCGCCCAAGACCGGCGCCGCCTACATGAAGTTCCCGCACCCGGCGTCGCGCTTCGCGGTGGTGGGGGTGGCCGCGGTGCTGAGCGTCGACGGCGGCAAGATCGGCAAGGCCAGCGTGGGCGTCACCGGCGCCGGCACGAAAGCGGTCCGCGCCAAGGGCGTGGAGGCGGCGATCACCGGCAAGGGCACCGACGCCGCGTCGATCCAGGCCGCCGCCGAGAAGGCGGCCGAGGGCGTGGACGTCCAGGCCGACCTGCAGGGCTCGGTCGAGTACAAGAGCCATCTGCTGCGCGTGTTCGCCAAGCGCGCGATGGAGGCGGCCGCGGCGGCCGTGAAGTAGACTCACCGGGTGAGACATCGGCTGATCCCCGAGCCCCGCGGGATGTGCTCCGCGGGGCTCGGCTTTGAGGGCACACGGTGATCGCGGCGGTCATCCTCGCCGCCGGCCTCTCGCGCCGCATGGGGCAGGCCAAGCTGCTCATGCTGCTGGACGGCCGGGCGATCGTCCGCCACGCGGTCGAGGCGGTGCTGAGCGGCGGCGTCGATTCGGTCTGGGTGGTGTCGGGGCCCGCGGTGGAGGCCATCGAGTCGGCCCTCGGCGGCCTCGAGGTGCAGATCGTGGTGAACCCGGCGCCGGAGGAGGGCCAGGCCGGCTCGGTCCGGGTCGGCATCGGCGCGCTGCCCGCGTCCGCCGACTGGGCCCTGATCGCGCTGGGCGACCAGCCGATGCTGCCGCCGTCGATCGTCCCGGCCTTGCTGGCCGCGCGACGCACCAGCGACAAGCCGATCGTGGCACCGCGGTATCGCGACGGACAGGGCAACCCGGTGCTGTTCAAGCGCGGAATCTTCCCCGAGCTGCTGCGTCTCGGGGGCGACCAGGGCGCCCGGCCGATCATCCAGCGGGACCCGACGCGGATCGAGTGGGTGGACTTCGACCTCGCCATGCCTCCGGACGTCGATACCCCGGGGGACTATGAGAAGATCCGGGCGACGCGTCGCGCCGGGCCGCCGGCCGGGTAGCGGCGAGGCCTCAATCACGCGTGTAGACTGAGAGGGCCATGAGAGCCGAGATCGAGAAGATCGAGCAGATGATGGAAGCGGCGGACTACGTCACCGACCCCGCCATCGCGACGTCCGTGCACCTGGCCATGACGCTCAAGAAGCCGCTCCTCATCGAGGGGCACGCGGGCGTGGGCAAGACCGAGGTCGCCAAGGTGATGGCGCGGATGCTCCACACCAACCTGATCCGCCTGCAATGCTACGAGGGGCTCGACGCCGCGCAAGCGCTCTACGAGTGGAACTATCCCAAGCAGCTGCTGCACATCAAGCTCGAGGAGAGCACCACCCACACGCTCTCGCAGAAGGAGGCCACGATCTTCTCCGAGCCGTTCCTGATCCGTCGTCCGCTCTTGCAGGCGATCAGCCAGGACGGCAAGCCCCCGGTGCTGCTCATCGACGAGGTGGACCGCGCGGACGAGGAGTTCGAAGCCTTTCTCCTGGAGGTCCTGTCCGAGTTCCAGGTGACGATCCCCGAGATCGGCACCGTCAAGGCGACCCATCCGCCGTACGTCATCCTGACCTCGAACCGCGTCCGCGAGCTGTCCGACGCCCTGCGCCGGCGGTGCCTCTACCTGTGGATCGACTTCCCGGGCTTCGACAAGGAAGTGCGGATCGTGATGCGCAAGGTGCCGGGAGTGAACGAGGCCCTCGCGCGCCAGATCTCGCGCTTCATGGAGAGCCTCCGCACGGTTCGCCTCGCCAAGGTCCCGGGCGTGGCCGAGACGCTCGACTGGGCCCAGGCGCTCTCCTCGCTGCACGCCGATCACCTCGATGAGGAGCTGGTGCTGGAGACGCTCGGCTGCGTGCTCAAGGATGCCGACGACGTCAAGCGCTTCAAGCGGGAGCTGACCGCGAGCGGACTCAAGCGCTTCGTGAGCCCGGTGGATAGCAAGGCGGGCTAGGATGGCGGGCCCGCGCGATCTCACCACCGCGGTCCTCCGCTTCGGTCACATGCTGCGGGCGGCGGGGCTGCCCCTGACCATCGGCGAGATGATGGACGGCGTGCGCGCGCTCGAGGCGGTGGACCTGCTCGATCGCCGGGACGTCTACCTGGCCCTGCGCACCACGCTGGTGGCCCGACACGAGGAGTTTCCCGCTTTCGACCGCTGCTTCGAGGCCTTCTGGCGCTTCCAGGCCGCCGAGGGGCAGGGGCTCGACGGCCTGACGACGCCCGCGGAGGCCGCGATTCCCGAGGAGCACGCCGGCAACAGCGCTGCGGAGGCGGCCGCGCAGAAGAAGGTGTCGGTGGCGCTCGAGGGCTGGGAGGAGCAGGCGGAGGACGATGGAGAGCCGTTGGAGGTCCCGGGGGTCAGTGACAAAGAGATCCTCATGGATCAAGACTTTTCGGCGTTCCCGGTTGAGGATCTGGACGAGGTGGCGCGGCTGACGATCCTGATCGCCAAGCGGCTGGCCCGCCGGATCAGCCGCCGCAAGCGCCCGACCCGGCGCGGGGGCGTGGTCGACCTGCGCCGGAGCATCCGGGCCAACCTGATGAAGGGCGAGATCATCGAGCTGCGCCGCCGCGAGCGCCGGAGGCGCAAAATCCGGCTGGTCCTGCTGTGCGACGTTTCGGGCTCGATGGATCTCTATAGCCGGTTCCTGCTCCAGTTCCTCTACGCGCTGCAGAACGTCTTCGGGCGGGTGGAGACCTTCACCTTTTCCACGCGTCTCACCCGCGTGACCGAGCATCTCAAGGGTGCCTCGTACCGACAGGCGCTGGCGAAGCTGACCGAGGTGCGCGACTTCTCGGGCGGCACCCGGATCGGGGAGTCGCTCCAGGAGTTCAATGCCCGCTGGGGGCACCTCGTCGACCGGCACACGATCGTGCTGCTGCTGTCGGATGGGTGGGACACCGGCGAGCCCGAGCTGCTCGCCAACGAGATGCTGACCATCAAGCGAAAGGCGGGGCGGCTGATCTGGCTGAACCCGCTCCTGGGCAACCCGTCCTACGAGCCCCTGACCCGGGGCATGGCCGCGGCGTTGCCCCTGGTCGACCACTTCGCGGCCGCGCACAACCTGGCGAGCCTCCGGGACCTCGCCGGGCATCTCAAGCTGAGGTAGCCGAGGCAGACATGAGCGAGCTTTCGAGTCATCTGGATCAGCTGGACAAGAGCGAGGCCAAGGTGGCGGTGGCCACGCTGGTCAACACCCGCGGCACCACGCCCCGCAAGGAAGGGGCGAAGATGCTGGTGGGCGAGGGCGGGCGCGTGCTCGGCTCGG
Source organism: Candidatus Methylomirabilota bacterium (assembly GCA_035315345.1). NCBI lineage: Bacteria > Methylomirabilota (SeqCode) > Candidatus Methylomirabilota bacterium. Next base: position 78,994 of record DATFYA010000021.1, on the reverse strand, counting down.
TGACCATCGGCGGGTGCGTGGACGCGCAGGTCATCGAGGAATCGGCCGACGTGCTGGACAAGAACGCGCCTCGCCTGCTCGAGCTGAACCTGGGCGACGAGGAGGCCTGGGAGATCGGGCTGACCTGCGGGGGGACGATCGAGGTCTTCGTTGAGCCGGTCACGCTCGGCCCGGGCGGCAGCGCCACCGTGGTGTTCGACGACCGGGCGCGCGCCCACGCCGAAGCGGGCGGCCGCGCGGTCATCGTCACGCGCCTGGACCCACCGCACAACGGGGCCAAGCTGCTGCTCCTCGACACCGGCACCCGAGAGGGCACGCTGGGCGACGCCTTCCTCGACGAGCGATTCGAGGCCGAAGCCCGCCAGGCCCTGGCCACGGGCAAGTCGCGCACGCTGTTCCTCGAGAACGTGCGCGCCTTCGCCGAGGTCTTCGGGCCGCCCTCCACGCTGCTGGTGGTCGGGGCGAGCCACGTCGCGATGCCGCTGACCTCGATGGCCAAGACGCTCGGCTTCCGCACCATCGTGGTGGACGGTCGCCCGCGGTTCGCCACCCGCGAGCGCTTCCCCGACGTGGACGACCTGCGGATCGGCGTGCCGTCCGAGCTGGTCACGCAGGTGCCGCTCATCCCGACCACCGCGCTGATCCTGGTAGCCCACGACTACAAGTACGACCTGCCGGTGCTGCGCCACGCGCTGGGCACGCCGGTCGGCTACATCGGCCTGCTCGGCAGCACCCGACGCGGGGCCGCGATCCTCAACCTGCTGCGCGAGGACGGGGTCAGCGAGGAGGCGCTCGCGCGAGTGCGCGTGCCGATCGGGCTCGATCTCGGCGCGCAGTCCGCGCCCGAGATCGCGCTCAGCATCCTGGCCGAGGCGCTCGCCACACAGCGCCACGCCACCGGCATGCCCATCTCCGAGAAAGTGCGCCGAGGCCTTAAATGAACCGCGGCCGCCCTGACCAATGCGGTGGGGGGGTCTGGGGGAGGAGCGCCGCCGCTCCCCCGCAGATCAGAACAATGCCCTGCCGCAGACCGACGACCGCCAGCCACGCATGAAAGCCATCACCATCAAGCCCGACACCGTGACGGCCGACGCCCTCGAGGGGCGCATCGCCTGTCACGACGTGCGCGACTCAGCCGGAAAGGTGGCCATCAACAAGGGCCAGGTGCTCGACGCCGCCGCCGCCGTGCGGCTGCTCGCGCTGCCGTGGCCGGAAGTGCATCTCCTGGAGATCGAGCCGGGCGATGTCCACGAGGAGCCGGCCGGCGCTCGCCTGGCCGCCGCCGCGTGCGGGGCCAACGTCCAGGTGAAGGGCTACGTCGGCGGCCAGTGGACCCTGGTCGGACAGCGTCGCGGCCTGGTGCGCGTGAACGTCGCCGCCCTGCAGGCGGTGAACCGGCTCGAGGGCATGTCGGTGTTCACGCTCTTCGATCTACAGCCGGTGGAAGCGGGCGAGGCGGTGGCCAAGGCCAAGATCACCCCGCTGGCCATTCCCGAGCGGCTGGTGAAGGAAGCGGAGAGCCGGGCGTGGACCGCGGGCGGTCTCGTCACGGTGACGCCGTTCGTGCCGCGTGTCCTCGGCGCGCTGAGCCGCGAGAGCCTGGCGCCGCCGCAGCGGCAGCGGTTCGAGTCGTCGCTGACCGAGAAGATCGACTGGTTCGGCTCGCGGCTGCTGCCGGTGCGCTATGCCGCGGGCGACGGGAAGGCGATGGCGGGGGAGATGGCAGCCCTGCTGGCGGCCGGCGCCGACATCCTGATCGCGGCCGGGGCGGGCTCGCTCGACCCGCTCGACCCCATGTTCGCGGGGCTGGAGCAGCTGGGCGGCCGGATGCTCCGCCACGGCGCGCCCGCGCATCCGGGCAGCCTGCTGTGGATCGCCGACCTGCGCGGGCATCCGGTGCTGGGAATGCCGGCCTGCGGGATGTTCTCGCAGGCCACCACGTTCGACCTGGTCCTCCCGCGCATCCTGACCGGCGAGGCCACCGGCGCGCCGGAGATCGCCACGCTGGGCCACGGCGGCCTGCTCTCGCGGGACAGCGCCTACCGCTTCCCGCCCTATCGCCAGAGCGCGGTGCGCGGGGAGCTGTCGGAGTGACATGGCGCTCTACAGCAACGTCATCCGCGACCGCTTCCGGAAGCCGCGCTTCCGCGGCGCGATCGAGCGGCCCGACATGTCGGCCGAGGACGTGAACCCGCTCTGCGGCGATCGCGTGCGCATCCAGGGCCGCCTGGCCGACGGCCGCGTGACCGAGGCACGCTGGAGCGGCGACTGCTGCGCGATCTCCGCGGCCTCCGCCGACCTGCTGCTGGAGATGATGGAGGGCCAGCCGGCGAGCCGGGCCGGGGAGCTCACCACCGCGAATCTACTGGAGCGCCTGGACTCGGACATCCGGCCGTCGCGGATGAAGTGCGTGGCCCTGCCGCTCACCGTCCTCCGGGCGGCGCTCGAGAGCGAGGCGACGCGATGAACATGGGGGAGAAGACCCGCCGAGACTTTCCGATCCTGTCCCGAATCGTCAATGGCCACCCGCTCGTGTTCCTCGACTCGGCCGCGTCCAGCCAGAAGCCGACCCAGGTCATCGAGGCGGTGCAGCACTACTACCAGACGAGCCATGCCAACGTGCACCGCGCCCTGCACACCCTCGGTGAGGAGGCCACCGAGCGCTACGAGGCGGCCCGCGACGCGGTGCGCGCCTTCATCGGGGCGCCGAGCCGCGAGGAGATCGTCTTCACCCGGGGCACCACCGAAGGCATCAACCTGGTGGCGCAGGCGATCGGGCGGACGCTCCAGCCCGGGGACGAGATCGTGGTCACCGAGATGGAGCACCACTCGAACCTGATCCCCTGGCAGATGGTCTGCCGCGATCGCGGCGCGATCATCCGCGCGATCCCGGTGGTGGGCGAGGGATACCTCGACCTCGACGCGTTCGCCCGCCTGCTGTCGCCGCGCACGCGCGTGGTGGCGGTGGCGCACGTGTCCAACGTGCTCGGCACCATCAACCCGATCGCCCGCATCGCCGAGCCGGCGCACGGCGCGGGCGCGCTGGTGGTGGTCGACGGCGCCCAGGCCGTGCCCCATCTGCCGGTGGACGTGACCGCGCTCGGCGCCGACTTCTACGCCTTCTCCGGTCACAAGATGCTGGGCCCGACCGGCGTTGGCGTTCTGTATGGCCGTCGAGAAATCCTGGCGGGGCTCGAGCCGGCGTGGGGCGGGGGCGAGATGATCAAGGAGGTCTGGATCGATCACGCCCAGTGGAACGACCTGCCGTGGCGCTTCGAGCCGGGCACCCCCCCGATCGCGGGCGCGGTCGGGCTGCAGGCGGCCATCGAATACCTCGGCAAGCTCGGCATGAGCCAGGTGACCGCGCACGAGCAGGCGCTCACCGCGGCGACCATGGACGCGCTGGCGCCGATTCCCGGCGTGACGCTCTACGGCCCGCGCAATCCGGAGATGAAGGGCGCGGTGGTGGCGTTCAACGTCGAGGGCCTTCATCCGCACGACGGCGCCGCGCTCCTCGACCAGCGCGGGATCGCGGTGCGGGCCGGACATCACTGTGCCCAGCCGCTCATGAAGCGCCTCGGCATCGTCGGCACGCTGCGCGCGAGCTTCTCGGTGTACAACACCGCCGAGGACATCCGGCGCCTGGCGGAGGCGGTGGCCGCCCTGCGCGGCGAGCTGTAGCCGCCGCTTCTGCGCGGCCGCGGCCATGGACGCGTCGAGCGAGCACCCGAAGCCGCGGGACGGCTTCGCGTCCCCGCGCTTCGCCCAGCCCGCCACCTTCATGCGGCTGCCCCACATCGAATCCCCGGCCGGGCTCGACGTGGCTCTCTGCGGCATCCCGTTCGACGGCGGCTGCTCGTACCGGTCGGGCGCGCGCATGGGCCCGCGGCACGTGCGGGAGCAATCGTCCCTGATCCGCCCGTGGAACTCGGCGCTGCGGGTGCACCCGTTCGATCGGCTCCGCGTGGCCGATTGCGGCGACGTCGACATCGTCCCGGTCTCGATCGAGGCCACCTTCGCGGCCATCGAGCGCACGCTGGCGCCGGTGGTGGCGGCCCGCGCGGTGCCGCTCTGCGTGGGCGGCGATCACACCGTGACCCTCGCGGTGCTGCGCGCCCTCGCGCGACGGCACGGGCGGCTCGGCCTCGTCCACTTCGACGCGCATCCCGACACCTGGGACCGCTACTTCGGCTTTCCGTACTACCACGGCAGCACGTTCCGGCGGGCGATCGAGGAGGGGCTGATCGACGGCGCGCGCTCGATCCAGGTCGGCATCCGCGGACCACTCTACGGCCCCGAGGACTTCGACTTCCACCGGGAGCACGGCTTCGAGGTCCTCCGCATCGAGGACGTCAAGGAGCGCGGGGTGCCCGCGGCGGTCGAGCGCCTGCGTCGGCTGGCCGGCGGGCCCGTGTACTGCTCGTTCGACGTGGACGCGTGCGATCCCGCCTACGCGCCCGGCACGGGAACCCCGGAGGCGGGCGGCCTCACGTCGTACGAGGCGCTCGGCCTGGTGCGCGGGCTGCGCGGGCTCGAGCTGGCCGGCGGCGACATCGTGGAGGTCTCGCCGCCCTACGACGGGCCCGGCGCGATCACCGGCGTGCTCGCGTCGAATTTGCTCTTCGAGCTGCTCTCGGTGGTGGCGCTCGGCCGGTAGCCGCCGCCACGTCCGCGCGGCGGCCGCGTGCTAAGATGACCGCGTGAGATCGGCCATGCGTCGGCCTCTCCTCGGCGTCGCGATCCTCGTGGCCTTCGCCGTGCTGCTTCCCGTCGCGCCGGCGGCCTCGGCGGCCCGTCCGGTGTCCCTGATCGAGATGGACTCGGCCATCACCCCGGTCACGGTGCGCCTGCTGATCACCGCGCTCGATCGGGCGCAGGGCGAGAACGCGCAGGCCCTCATCGTCCAGCTGAACACCCCGGGCGGTCTCGAGCGCTCGATGCGGTCGATGGTCCAGTCCATCCTCGGCGCGCCGATCCCGGTGATCGTCTACGTGGCGCCCACCGGCGCGCGGGCCGCCTCCGCCGGCGTCTTCATCACCATGGCCGCCCACGTGGCCGCGATGGCGCCGGCCACCAACATCGGCGCCGCGCACCCGGTGGCGGTGGGCGGGTCCATGGACAAGGAGATGAGCAAGAAGGTCGAGAACGACGCGGCGGCGTTCGCGCGGACCATCGCGGCCGAGCGCGGTCGCAACGCGGAGTGGGCCGAGCAGGCGGTCCGGTCGTCGGTCTCGGCCACCGAGCGCGAGGCGGTGAAGCTGAAGGTGGTCGACCTGATCGCCGAGAACGTGCCGGACCTGCTCGCCAAGATCGACGGGCGCACCGTGAAAACTGCCAAAGGACCGATGACCTTCGCCACGAAGGACGCGCCGGTGAAGGTGATCGAGGTGAGCTTCCGCGATCGTTTCCTGGCCCTGATCTCCGATCCGAACATCGCCTACCTGCTGATGATGGCCGGCATGCTCGGCATCTTCTTCGAGCTGTCGAACCCGGGCTCGATCCTGCCCGGGGTGATCGGCGGCATCTGCCTGATCCTGGCCTTCTTCGCCTTCCAGAGCCTGCCCGTCAACTGGGCCGGCCTGCTCCTGCTCCTGTTCGGGGTCGTCCTCTTGATCGTGGAGATCAAGGTGGTCAGCCACGGCATCCTCACGGTGGGCGGCGTGGTCGCCATGCTGCTCGGCTCCCTCATGCTCTACGACACGCCCGGGACCACCGGGATCCGGCTCTCGTGGCTCGTGATCATTCCCACGGTCGGCACCACCGCGGCCCTCGTGTTCTTCGCGGTATCCATGGGCATCCGGGCCCTCTACCGCCCGTCGGTGACCGGCCCGAGCGCGATGGTCGGACGACGCGGGGTCGTCCGCACCGCGCTACAGCCGGAAGGGCAGGTGCTCATCGACGGCGAGCTCTGGCGCGCGGTGAGCCCAGACGCCGCGATCGGCGCCGGCGAGGCGGTACAGGTCACGGCCATCGACGGGCTCACCCTCGAGGTCCGGCGCTCGGCGCAGCGACCGTAAGAACTCCCAGGAGGAGACCCATGGAAGGCTTCCAGCTGCTGTTCGGGATCATCCCGGTGGTGGTGATCCTGCTCTACATCTTCTTTTCCTCGTTCCGCATCCTGCGCGAGTACGAGCGGGCGGTCATCTTCCGCTTCGGCCGCCGGACGAACGCGATCTTCAATCCGGGCGGTGACGGGTCGGGTCCCGGGCTGGTCCTGCTCATCCCGTTCGTCGACAAGATGGTCAAGGTGAGCCTGCGCACCATCACCATGGACGTGCCGCCGCAGGACGTGATCACCCGGGACAACGTCTCGGTGAAGGTCAACGCGGTGATCTTCTTCCGGGTGCTCGACGCGGCCAAGGCGGTCATCAGCGTCGAGGACTATCTCTACGCGACGTCGCAGATGGCCCAGACCACGCTGCGGAGCGTCCTCGGGCAACAGGAGATGGACGACCTGCTCGCGAGCCGCGAGAAGATCAACGAGGAGCTGACCCGGATCATCGACCAGCACACCAGCCCCTGGGGCGTGAAGGTGGCGGCGGTGGAGGTCAAGAACGTGGACCTGCCCCAGGACATGCAGCGGGCGATGTCGAAACAGGCGGAAGCCGAGCGGGAGCGGCGCGCCAAGGTCATCAACGCCGAGGGCGAGTTCCAGGCCGCGGCCAAGCTGGGGGAGGCCGCCGAGGTGCTCATGCGCTTCCCGATCGCGGTGCAGCTCCGCTATCTGCAGACCATGCGCGAGGTGGCGGCGGAGCGGAACACCACCACCTTCTTCCCGCTGCCCCTCGATCTGTTCACCCCGCTGCTGCGGGCCTTCGGGGCATCGCAGGAGCCCAAGAGCTGACGCGCGGGCGGCCGCACGCTTGTCGGCCGGACCGCCCCCGAGTACAATGATCCGGTCCGACGGCAGGTTAGCTCAGTTGCGGCGCTCCGCCGGGACCGGGAATCGGGGACGTAGCTCAGTTGGGAGAGCGCGGCGTTCGCAACGCCGAGGTCGGGGGTTCGACTCCCCTCGTCTCCACCATTCCTGCTCCTCTCCGCTCACCGATGAACGATCCGGTCGCCGGTGACGACAAAGCCGCCTCGCGCGAGGCGGCCATCCCTGAGCCCTCGCGCCGGCCGCCGCCTCCCGGCTACCGGCAGGGCATCATCACCGCGATCACCGTCCTCCTCGGCTTCTCCCTCGCGTTCCTCCGCTTCTGGGGCCTCGAGGCCTCGGGCCACTGGACCGTCCGCTCGGTGCTCTCGACCGCCACGCTGGTGGGGGCCATCGCCCTGCAGATCGTGGCGCTCTTCCGATCGCTCCGGATCGAGGACGACGACGAGCGCGAGTACCGAAAGACGGTGCGGTGGCTCATCGCGTCGACGGCGGTGATGCTGCTCGCGCTGCTGCTCGCGATGATGGAGTCGGCGGCGCCCGCGCGGTCGTGACGCGGTAGCGGCCGCTATCCGGCCGCGTGGTCGCCGGCGCGAACGAACCAGGCCCGGTGCGCGGGCACCGAGACCCACTCGCGCCGCGGCCACCAGAGTCCGGTGAGCCGCCCGCCGTACACGCAGCCGGTATCGAGACCCTTGCAGAGCGGCCGGTCGACGCGGCCCCGCGCGGCCCAGTGGCCGAAGACGACGGTCTCGGGTCCGCGCCAGAAATCGAACCACGGCACGCCCCCGTCGACGGTGCGGATCTCGGTCAGCTCCTCCCGCGTGCACTCCTCCGGGCGCTTGCCCGGCGCGATGCCGGCGTGCACGAGGATGTAGTCTGCCTCGACGACGAACGTGGGCAGGGCCCGCAGCCAGCCGAGCCACTCGTCCAGCGACCGGCCCAGCTGCGCCCGGACCAGGTCCAGCGACGCCGAGGCGCGACCTTCGATCAGCGAGACCTCGTGGTTGCCGAGAACGGCCACCGCGTCGAGCTCGCGCGCCAGCTCGAGCACGCCGACGCTGTCCGGCCCGCGGTTGATCAGATCGCCGCAGAGCGCCAGGCGATGGCGCCGGCGATCGAAGCCCGAGGCCTGCAGGAGATCGCGCAGCTCCGCCGCGCACCCCTGCACGTCGCCGACGAACAACACGTCGCGAGCATCGGTCGTCGTCGAGATCATCTCGGGGATCATTGTACGTGTGCCATCCGGACGCGGGGCCGGGTATGCTTGCCGGCATGGTCCGCCACCTGCCCACCCGTGAGGCCTACGATCTGTGGGCCGAGGTCTACGATCGGGACGGCAACCCGCTGATCGCCCTGGAGGAGCGGCACATCGGCGCGCTGATCGGCGAGACGGCCGGTCTCGCCGTGGCCGATGTCGGCTGCGGCACCGGACGACACGCGGTCCGCCTGGCCATGCAGGGCGCGCACGTCACCGCGCTGGACTTCTCGCCGGGCATGCTCGCGGCGGCGCGGGAGAAGCCGGGAGCCGAGCGCGTGCGGTTCCTGCGGCACGATGTCACCACGCCGCTGCCGTTCGAGGACGGCACGATCGATCGCGTCTTGTGCTGCCTGGTGCTGGAGCACGTGGCCGATCTGGGCGCGCTCTGTCGGGAGCTGGCGCGGGTGTGCGCCGCGCGTCCGCGAGGCGCCGTCGTGATCTCGGCCATGCATCCGGCCATGGTGGAGCGCGGCGTGCAAGCGCGCTTCTACGACCCGCGCACCGGCGAGCGAACGCAGCCGGCCAGCCGGCCGCACGCGATCAGCGACTACGTGAGGGCCGCGCGCGAGGCCGACCTCACCGTCGAGCGCCTCGATGAGCACCCCGTCGACGACTCGCTGGCCGCGGCATACCCCCGCGGCGCTCGCTATGTCGGCTGGCCGATGCTGCTGTTGATGAAGCTGTCGCGGTTCGGAGGGGAGGGAACTACTTGGCGGAGCGGGCGGCCTTGACCGGGCACATCTTGTGGAACCACACCGAGCCCAGCTTCACGTGGTTGCCGTTCTTGCGGATCCGATGCTTGCACTTGGGGCAGGTCCCCATGCCGTTCTCCCTCGCCGTTTCGATCGACAGGATATTGACGCGCCCCGCATTATACACGAGCCCGGACCCCTCATGACCCCGGCCTGCATCTTCTGCCGCATCGCCGCGAAGGAGAGCCCGGCCGACATCGAGTACGAGGACGACCTGGTCATGGCGTTCCGGGACCTGTATCCCAAGGCGCCCGTCCATCTGCTGATCGTTCCCAAGCGTCACATCGAGTCGATCGCGCAGGTGGAGCCGGGGGACGCCGGCGTGCTCGGGCGCTGCATCCAGGTGGCGCGCCTGATGGGCGAGCGCACCGGCTACGCCGAGCGCGGCTACCGCCTGTCGTGCAACACCGGGCCCGAGGGCGGCCAGGTCGTCGACCACATCCACTTTCACTTCACCGCCGGCCGTCGGTGATCCGGGTCCGCTCGCTCCGGAAGGACTACCCGGGCAGTCCGCGGGCGCTGGACGGCATCGATCTCGACATCGAGCCGGGCGCGTTCGTGGCCCTCATCGGGCCCAGCGGAGCGGGGAAGTCCACGCTGCTGCGCTGCCTGAACGGTCTGGTCACGCCGACCGCGGGCGAGGTGGAGGTGCACGGGCGAATGGTCACCGGCGCCTCCGCCGAGTCACTGCGCCGCATACGCGCCGACGTCGGCTTCGTGTTCCAGCAGTTCAATCTCCTGCGCCGGCTCACCGTGCGGGAGAACGCGATGCTGGGCCGCCTCGCTCATACGTCGACGTGGCGATCGCTCGGCGGATGGTTCGCGCGGGCCGACGTGGCGCGGGTCGAGGCGACGCTGGCGCGGGTCGGTCTGGAGGGACTTTCCGAGCGCCGCGTGGACACGCTCTCGGGCGGGCAGCAGCAGCGTGTGGCCATCGCCCGGGCGCTGGTCCAGACCCCGACGGTCGTGCTGGCCGACGAGCCGATGGCGAGCCTGGATCCGGCCCTCGCCCACACCGTGATGGAGCTGCTCCGGCGGATCAACCGCGAGGACGGCATCACGGTGGTGGCCTCCCTCCACGTGCTGGAGCTGGCTCAGATCTACGGCCATCGCATCGTGGGCCTGCTCCGGGGCCGCGTCGTACACGACGGCCCGCCCGCCTCCCTCGACGAACCCGCCATTGGCCGCATCTTCGGATCCACGCGATCGTGAGCCGCGGCGGGCGGTGGGCGGGATGGATCACGATGCTGGCCGTGTTCCTGTGGTCGGCGGTGGCCACCGAGGTCTCGCTCGGGCGCATGATCGAGGGCCTGCCGTACATGTGGGACTTCGTGCGCCGCATGGTGCCGCCGGACCTCTCGGTGCTGGGAAACGCGCTCCGCGGGGCGGTGCAGACCATCCAGATCGCGGTGGTCGGTACCGCGACCGCCGCGGTGCTGGCCCTGCCGGTAGGATTCGCGGCCGCCCGCAACGCGGCCCCGCGGTGGCTCTTCTACAGCGCGCGGCTGCTGCTCAACACCTTCCGCGCGGTGGACACGCTCGTGTACGCGCTGTTCTTCGTCGCGGCGGTCGGCCTGGGGCCGTTTCCGGGCGTACTGGCGGTGGTGGTCTACACCGCCACCGTGCTCGGCAAGCTCTACTCCGAGGCCATCGAGGCGATCGAGCCCGGCCCCGTCGAGGCGGTGCGGGCGACCGGCGCCAGTGGGCTTCAGGTGCTGCGCTGGGGCGTGCTGCCGCAGATCGTGCCCCAGTTCCTCTCCTTCACGCTCTATCGCTTCGAGACCAACATCCGCGCGGCGGCGATCCTCGGCTTCGTGGGAGCGGGAGGCATCGGCTTCTACATCCAGACGTACCTGCGGCTCTTGAACTACCCGGCCGCGGCGACGGTTCTCCTCGTGCTGGTCGTGCTCGTGATGATCGTCGACTTCGCGTCGTCGCGGCTCCGGGCGCGCCTGGTCTGATCGGCGTGCGAAAAAGAAACGGCCCCGAGGTCGCCCCCGGGGCCGTGGGTGTTTCGGTACCGATCCCTACTTCTTCATCAGCTCCATCGCCGCCTTGGCCTTGTCACTGGCCAGCGACGTGTTCCCGGCCTTGCACGCGGCCTCCGCCTCGCTCACGAGGCCAGAAGCCTTCTTGAAATCAGCCGAGCGCGGAGCCTGCACATCCTGGGCACGCGGGGCCTGCACGTCCTGGGTCCGCGGAGCCTGGATGTTCTGGCCGCGAGGAGCCTGGATGTCCTGGCCACGAGGAGCCTGCACGTCCTGGCTGCGCGGAGCCTGGATGTCCTGACCCCGAGGAGCCTGCACGTCCTGGCTACGAGGAGCCTGCACGTCCTGGCCACGCGGGGCCTGGATGTCCTGACCGCGAGGAGCCTGTACGTCCTGGCTACGAGGAGCCTGCACGTCCTGGCCACGCGGGGCCTGGATGTTCTGACCGCGCGGCGCCTGTACGTCCTGGCTACGAGGAGCCTGCACGTCCTGACCACGCGGGGCCTGGATGTTCTGACCGCGCGGCGCCTGTACGTCCTGGCTGCGAGGAGCCTGCACGTCCTGACCACGCGGGGCCTGGATGTCCTGGCCACGCGGCGCCTGGATGTCCTGACCGCGCGGAGCCTGCACGTCCTGGCTGCGCGGAGCCTGGACGTCCTGCGACCGAGCCCCCGCCATCGAGCGCGGAGCCTGGATGTCCTGGCTGCGAGGAGCCTGCACGTCCTGACCACGCGGGGCCTGGATGTCCTGGCCACGCGGCGCCTGCACGTCCTGGCTGCGCGGAGCCTGGATGTTCTGACCACGTGGGGCCTGGATGTCCTGACCGCGGGGAGCCTGCACGTCCTGGCTGCGCGGCGCCTGAACGTCCTGACCACGCGGGGCCTGGATGTCCTGACCGCGAGGAGCCTGCACGTCCTGCGACCGGGCGCCCGCTAGCGAGCGCGGGGCCTGGATGTCCTGACTCCGAGGAGCCTGAACGTCCTGACTGCGCGGCGCCTGGATGTTCTGACCACGCGGAGCCTGGATGTCCTGGCTACGCGGAGCCTGGATGTCCTGACCGCGCGGCGCCTGCACGTCCTGCGACCGAGCGCCCGCCAGCGAACGGGGCGCCTGGATATCCTGCGACCGCGGAGCCTGCACATCCTGAGCCCGCGGCGCCTGCACGTCCTGCGACCGAGCGCCCGCCAGCGAGCGAGGCGCCTGGACGTCCTGGCTCTTGGCCATCTGACCCAGCATGGCCTTCGCGGATGCCACCTCGGCGGGGCAGGAGGTCTGAGCCATCCCGACCGTGGCCGAGAGGGAGACCGCCGACACCACACTCAACACCGTTGCCAGCACCTTTCTCATCTGTGTGATCCTTTCTCAGTTCGTCTCGTGTGTTGCGTTTGCTGCCGCCGTCTTCCCCGTTTGCGATCTGGCTTCCTGGGGCCCCGGACTCACGCTTTGGATGCACCAGGGATGCCAAGAGGTTCCTGTCAAATAACGTCAAATAAATTAGACAGATACGGTCAGCACACCGTAGGCGCTCGAAGCGGGCCATGGCGTTCTGCCCGGCATGGCGCAGCACGGCCGTCCGGCAGACTGCCTCGGCTGAGCCGCTTGAGGGCACTGGGGCGCTCTGGTACCGTGTAGCCGCAATGTTCCCCTCCCTCTCCACGCGCGCACTCGTCTGCGCGCTCCTCGGGCTGTCGATGGGGATCAGTGGGTGTGCGGCCCCGGCATCCACGCGATCTGCGTCCACAACGCCATCGCAGCGCCACGGTCTGCCTCCACTGGTGAGAGAGGTTCTGCCGAACGGCATGCGTCTCATCGTGCAGGAGCATCGGGCGGCCAGCACGGTGGCGATCCACCTCTGGGCGGGTGTGGGCGGCCGCGACGAAGCGATCGGCGAGCGAGGGTTCTCCCATTTCGCGGAGCACATGCTCTTCAAGGGCACCACGACGCGCCCGCGTGGCTTCGTGGATCGCGAGGTCGAAGCAGTCGGCGGCCGGACGAACGCGGGAACGTCCAACGACTACACCTTCTACTATCTCCTGTTGCCGGCGGCGCGCGCGCTCTCCGGCATCTCGTTGATGGCGGACATGGTGCTCAACTCGGTGTTCGATCCCGCCGAGCTGGGGCGCGAGCGCGAGGTGGTCTTCGAGGAGGTCCGACTGAACGAGGACAACCCACGCTCCTCGCTCGGACGGCAACTGTACAACCTCCTCTATGACGGTCATCCCTATGGCCGACCGGTGCTGGGAGACGTCAAGGATCTGCGTGACGCCACCCCGGAGTCGTTGCGCGGCTACTATGCGCGGCACTACGTGCCCGACAACCTGACCCTCGTGGTGGTCGGCCCGGTGGACCCCGCCGCGGTGCGCGCGGCGGCGATCGAGGCCTTCGGCTCGCGGCCCGCCACCGGCTATGCGCGGCCACCGGTCGGCGCGCCGGCTCCGCTCGAGGGAGTGCGCGCCCGCTCGGTGGAGCGTCCCGAGCGTCAGACCCAGCTCGGATTCGCCTGGCTGGCCCCGCCGCTCGGCGATCCCGACATGCCGGCGGTGGACGTGCTCAGCCACATCCTCGGCGGCTCACGCAGCTCGCGCCTCAATCAGGCGCTGCGCGAGCGCGCCCGACTGGTGTCGAGCATCAGCGGGTGGTACGGGACGCTGCAGGGTGCGGGAGCCCTCGGCGTGACCGCGCAGCTCGAGGGCTCCGATCAGGACGCGGTCGAGAAGGCGATCATGGCCGAGATCGCGCGCGTGCAGTCGGAGGGCGTGACCGCAGAGGAGCTGGCGCGGGCCATCACCGCGTCCGAAGCCGAGCGGGAATTCTCGCGCGAGACCGTCGAGGGCCTGGCCCTGGCCTACGGGCGCGCGGAGACCACGTGGAACCTCGAGGCGGAGCGCACCTATGTGGATCGGATCCGGGCGGTGACCCGCGATCAGGTCCAGCAGGCCGCGCGCCGCTACCTGACCGGCTCCTACGCGCGTCTGGCCTTCGTGCCGCGAGGACGCGCGCAATGACCGGCCGTCGGCGGGCCGCTCTTGCGGTCGCGGCCGCCCTCACGCTGCTCGGCGTGGCCGCCGGCGCCGCGTCCGCTTCCGGACCGCAGCGGACGCGCCTCGCCAACGGGCTCACCATCCTGGTGCGGGAGAACGCGGCCACGCCGGTGGTCGCGGCCTCGCTGTTCGTCCGCATGGGCTCGCGCTGGGAGACCGAGGACAACGCGGGCATCAGCCATCTGCTCCAGCAGGTGATGCTGAAGGGCACCGCCACGCGCTCCGCGCTCGAGATCGCCGAGACCGCGGAGGGGCTCGGGGGTGGCATCAGCGCCTCGGCGGACATGGACTATTCCGAGATCCGCGCCACCGCGCTCGCTCGCAACTGGAAGACCCTGCTCGATCTGGTGGCGGACGTCGCGCTCCGGCCCACGCTCCCCGCGGCCGAGATCGACGGAGAGCGTCGCGCCATGCTGACCGCGCTCCGCAGCCGGCAGGATCAGCCGTTTCCGCTCGCCCTGGACACCGTCATGAGCCGCGTGTACGGCGACCATCCGTACGGCCGGCCGATCCTCGGGCGAGCCGCCGCGCTCGAGCGCATCGATCACGATACCCTGGTCGCCCACCATCGGCGCTTCTACCGCGCGCCCCGCATCATCCTCGCGGTGAGCGGCGACATCACGGCCCGGGAGGTCGTGGCCGAGGTGGCCCGGCGATTCGCGGGGGCGTCGACGGAAGAGAGCGCTCCCGAACCCTTGGAGCCTTCCGCGGCGGCCCGGGCGGACCGCACCGTGCTCGTGAAGCCCGCCGCGCAGGCCCAGGTGCTGGTCGCGTTCCTCGCCCCGCCCACCGCGCACCCCGACTACCCGGCGGTGAAGGTGCTGGCCACCGCGCTCGGCGGGGGCATGGCCGGACGCCTCTTCACCGAGGTCCGGGACAAGCAGGGGCTGGCGTACTCGACCGGCGGCTCGTACCCATCACGCCGCGGCCCCGGGGTCTTCTACACCCAGCTCGGCACGGCTCCCGCCAATCAGGCTCGTGCCGAGGTCGCGATGCTGGGCGAGCTCGATCGCATCCGGCGCGAGCCGGTGAGCCCGAGCGAGCTGGCCCGCGCGAAGGCCTACCTGCTCGGCCAGTTCGGGCTGGACCGGCGCACGAACGCGCGGCTCGCCTGGTACGACGCGTTCTTCGAGGCGCTCGGCGTGGGCCCCGACTTCGCCGATCGCTACGCGCAGGCGGTGGAGGCGGTGACCGCCGAGGACGTGCAGCGCGTGGCGCGGACCTACCTGACGACCCCGACGATCGTCACGCTCGGCCCCGCCGCGCAATAGTCCGCTCGTGTTTCCCCTGAAAGACGACAATCCGAGCCACACCACCCCCGTCGTCACGATCGCGTTCATCGTCGTCAACGTGCTGGTGTTCCTCTACCAGTTCTCCCTCGAGGTCGGCGGACGGGAAGGCGCGCGGGCCGCCGAGTCGTTCATCCGCGAATTCGGGCTCGTGCCGTGTCGGCTGACCGGCGCCTGTCACGGGTCGCCGGACCTGCCGTCGCCGGTGCTGACGATCTTCACGTCGATGTTCATGCACGGCGGCTGGTTCCACGTCGGCGGCAACATGCTCTATCTCGGCATCTTCGGCAACAACATCGAGGACACCCTGGGCCACGTCCGCTACCTGCTCTTCTATCTGGCTTCCGGGGTGGCGGCCGCGCTGGCGCAGGTCGCCATGGGCCCGACCTCGGACGTGCCGATGGTCGGAGCCAGCGGCGCGGTTTCGGGCGTCCTCGGCGCCTACCTGCTGCTGTTCCCGCACGCCCACGTGACCACGCTGATCATCCTGGGGTTCTTCTTCCGGGTGGTCAAAATACCGGCCCTCGTCGTGCTGGGCTTTTGGATCGTGCTCCAGGTCCTGAACGGTCTCGGGAGCTTCGGAGCGCGGGGTGGGGTGGCCTTCTTCGCCCACATCGGAGGCTTCCTGGCCGGCGTCGGGCTCCTGTTCGTGCTCAGGCCCCGCGCCGGGGCCCGCGCACCCTGAATTCGTCGGCGAGGGGGGTTCGGCTATATAATTGCGAGCGTTGAAATTTCCGGCGCACTCCCCAGAGGCCGATGAGGCCGTATGACAGCCGTCACGGTGGCGTCGGGGCACGAGACGCGTCCCCGACTCCGAGTCGAACCCATCCGCATCGTCGCCGCGCGTACCCCCGACGGATTGGACCCGACCTCCGGCGCACCGGCCCGTGCGCGGGCCGCTGAATGGCGCGGTCGTCTCGCGGATCAGAGAAAGGAGCCGGTGTGAAGAGGTTCCCGAAGAAGCGTGGCCTGTCGAAGCCAGTGGCGGTCCGACGTAAATCCGCGCCCGCGACCCGCGGCAAGGCGAGCCCCGCCCCCGAGCGCCCGGCGGCCGAGAGCCGCGCGAAGACCAAGGTCCGGCTCGACGTGGCCCTGGTGGAGCGAGCCCTGGTCGAGTCGCGGGAGAAGGCGGCCCGGCTGATCCTCGCCGGCGACGTGCTCGTCGACGGCCAGCGGGTGGACAAGGCGGGCGCGCTGGTGACGCCCGGCGCGAGGCTCGAGCTGGTGGCGCGCCCGCGGTTCGTGAGCCGTGGCGGCGACAAGCTCCAGCACGCGCTGGCGACGTTCGGGATCGCGCCTCGTGGCCGCGTCGCCATCGACGTGGGGGCCTCCACCGGAGGCTTCACGCACTGCCTCCTGGAGCACGGCGCGGTCAAGGTGTACGCGGTGGACGTGGGGCAGGGACAGCTCGACGCCAAGCTCCGCGCGGACGGCCGCGTGGTGGTGATGGAGAAGACCAACGCGCGCAACCTGCCGGTCGACTCCTTCACCGAGTCGCCGGATCTCGCCACCGTGGACGTCTCCTTCATCTCGCTCGAGAAGGTCCTGCCGTCGGTCTTCTCGGTGCTCGGCCCCCAGGGCGAGGCGGTAGTGCTGGTGAAGCCGCAGTTCGAGGTCGGCAAGGGGCAGGTGGGCAAGGGCGGCGTGGTGCGGGACGGCTCGCACCATCAGGCGGTCATCTCGCGAGTGGCTCGCTTCGCGGTCCTGCACGGCTGGCACGTGCGGGGCGCGACCGCGTCGCCCTTGAAGGGCCCGAAGGGCAACCGCGAGTTCTTCCTCTTGCTGACCAAGACCGGCCGCACGCTGAGCGAGCTGGACGTCCTCATCACGCGGATGACCGCAGAGGAACCTCCGCAGCCGTGAAGCGACTGGGCATCGTCGCCAAGACGGATCGTCAGGAGGCCCGGACGGTGGTGCCGCAGCTGCTCGACTGGTGCGCGGCACGCGGGATCCAGCCGGTCCTCGAGAAGGAGACGGCGGGTCTCTTTCCGCAGACGACGGCGCCGATCACGGGGCGGCCGGAGCTTCCCGGCCAATCCGACCTGCTGCTGGTGCTGGGCGGTGACGGCACGCTGCTCGGCATGGCCCGTCTGGTGGGCGACCTGGGCGTGCCGATCCTCGGGGTCAATCTCGGCGGGCTCGGATTCCTCACCGCCCTCACCGTCGAGGAGCTGTTCCCCGCGCTCGAGGCCTACCTGCGCGGCGAGCTGGTGATCGAGGAGCGCATGCTCCTGGAGGCGCGCGTCTTTCGACGGGGCGAGCGCCTCGGGGAGTACGCGGCGCTCAACGACGTGGTCATCACCAAGTCGGCGATGAGCCGCATCATCCGTCTCGAGGTCGCGGTGGACGGCGACTTCGCCACCGGGTACCGGGCGGACGGGCTGATCATCTCGACGCCCACCGGCTCCACCGCGTACTGTCTCTCCGCGGGCGGCCCCATCGTGTATCCGACCATGGACGCGATGGTGCTCACCCCGATCTGCTCCCACACCCTCACGAACCGCCCGATCGTCCTGCCCGCCACGCAGCGCATCGCGATCACGCTGCTCACCGACCAGGACGTGATGCTGACCCTCGATGGCCAGGTGGGGTTCTCGCTCCGGCTCGAGGACACGGTGGAGGTGCGGCGGGCCGCCGCCCGTACCCGACTCCTGCGGTTTCCCCAAAAGCACTTCTTCTCGGTCCTCCGCACCAAGCTCAAGTGGGGCGAGCGATAGGATACAGTTGAGCGGTGCCCGGCACTGCCCGTAGCATGGCCCGCACGATGCTCCGCGAGCTGTCGATCCGGAATCTGGCGGTGGTGGAGGAGGCGGTGGTGCCCTTCGCCCCCGGTCTCAACGTGCTCACCGGCGAGACCGGTGCCGGCAAGTCCATCGTGGTCGACGCCCTCCTGCTCGTCACCGGCGCGCGCGCGCAGCTCGACTGGATCCGCACCGGCGCCGACACCGCGGTGGTCGAGGCAATCTTCGAGATCGACCCCGCCGGCCCGGTGGCCGCGGCCCTCGAGGAGGCCGGACACCGCGCGGGCGACGGCGAGCTGGTCGTCAAGCGCGAACTGGCGCGGTCCGGCCGCCATCGCGCCTTCGTCAACGACTCCGCGGCCACCGTCGGTCTGCTCGAGCGGCTCGGCGAAGCCCTGGTCGAGCTGCACGGCCAGCACGAGCACCAGCGCCTGATGGAGCCGGCGCGCCAGCTGCTCCTCCTCGACCGATTCGCGGAGGCGGAGGACCGCCGCGAGCGCGTGGCGGCCTCCGTCCGCTCGTGGGAGGAGGCGCGGGCCACCCTGCGACGGTTGCGCGAAGAGATGCGCGAGGGCGCCCGTCAAGAGGACCTCTACCGCTTCCAGGTCTCGGAGATCGACGCGGTGAAGCTCCGCGACGGCGAGGAGAGCGACCTGCGCGCCGAACGCGCTCGGCTGCAGCACGCCGAGCGGATCGTGGCCGGGCTTCAGGAGGCGGTCGGCCTGCTCTACGAGGATCCGCAGTCGGCCGCCGCGCGGCTCGCCCGGGCCGCCGCGCTGCTGCGCGACGTCTCGCGCGTCGAGCCGGACGCGGCCGCGCCGATCGAGGCCATCGAGGGCGCCCAGTCCTACCTGGAGGACGTGGTGGGCCGGGCCCGCGCCCTGCGCGACCGCGCCGTCTTCGACCCGGAGCGGCTCGAGCAGATCGACGCGCGCCTCGACGCCGTCGCGCGGCTCAAGCGCAAGTACGGCGAGTCGGTGGCGGCCATCCTGGCGCATCGCCAGGACGCGGCCGCCGCGCTCGATCGCATCGTCCGGCACGACGCCATCGCCGAGGAGACGGAGCGGGCGGTGGCCGACGCCGCGGCCGCGGCGGGCCGCGAGGCCGCGGCGCTCTCCGAGCAGCGCACGCGGGGAGCCGAGCGCCTCGAGCGCCTCGTCCAGAAGGAGATCCGCGGGCTCGGCATGGAGCACGGGCGCTTCCGGGTGGCGCTCCGCCGCGACGCCGCCGGCCCCGACGATCTCGGCTCGGGCGCCGAAGGATACCGCGTCGGCCCGCGTGGCGCGGAGACCGCCGAGCTGCTCCTCTCGGCCAACCCGGGCGAAGACCTTCGTCCGCTCGCCAAGGTCGTCTCGGGCGGCGAGCTCTCGCGGGTGATGCTGGCCACCAAGACCGTGCTGGCCGCCGCCGACGACGTGCCGGTGCTGGTGTTCGACGAGGTCGACGCGGGCATCGGCGGGCGCGTGGCCGACGTGGTGGGCCAGAAGCTGCGCGCCACCGCGGCGGGCCGGCAGGTGCTCTGCGTCACGCACCTCGCGCCGATCGCCGCGTACGCGAGCCATCACCTCCTCGTCCAGAAGCACGTGGCCCGCGGCGCCACCCGGACCAGCGTGACCGCGCTGAAGGCCACCGCCCGCGTCGACGAGCTCGCGCGCATGCTGGGCGGCGAGCGGGTCACCGACACGTCCCGACGCCACGCCCGCGAGCTGCTGCGAGAGGCGCAGTGATCGGGAGCGGCGGCCGAGCGGGGCGGGTGGTGTAAGATGAGGCCTTGACATGCTGAACGCCATCTTTCGGTCGATCTTCGGGACCAAGCACGAGCGCGACGTCAAGCGCATGCGGCCGATCGTCGCCGAGATCGAGGCGCTCGAGCCCGCCCTGAAGGCGCTCACCGACGACGCCCTCCGCGCCAAGACCGCCGAGTTCCGCCAGCGCCTCGCCGATGGCGCCGAGCTCGACGACCTCCTGCCCGAGGCGTTCGCGGCGGCGCGCGAAGCGGCCCGGCGCACGGTACGGATGCGGCACTTCGACGTGCAGATGATGGGCGGCATGGTCCTGCACTCCGGCAAGATCGCGGAGATGGCCACCGGCGAAGGCAAGACGCTGGTGGCCACGCTGCCCGCGTACCTGAACGCGCTGCCCGGCCTGGGCACTCACGTGGTGACGGTCAACGACTATCTGGCTCGGCGCGACGCGCAGTGGATGGGACCGATCTACCACGCCCTCGGGCTCACCGTCGGGGTGATCCAGCACGAGGTCCAGTACGTCTACGACCCGGCCTTCGCCTCCCCGGACATCCGGCTCGCCGCCCTGCGGCCGGTCAGCCGGCGGGAGGCGTACGCGGCCGACATCACCTACGGCACCAACAACGAGTTCGGCTTCGACTACCTGCGCGACAACATGCAGTTCAGCTTCGACGACATGGTGCAGCGCGGGCACTACTACGCGATCGTGGACGAGGTCGACTCGATCCTGATCGACGAGGCGCGCACGCCGCTCATCATCTCCGGTCGCGATCGCAGCGCGGAGAGCCGGGCCCCCCTCTACGAGAAGGTGAACCGGGTGATTCCGCGGCTCAAGCGGGCCGCCACCATCGTGGAGGGCAAGCTCTCCGAGATCGAGGAGCAGGCCGAGGGCGACTTCATCGTGGACGAGAAGGCGCGCACCGTCTCGCTCACCGACCAGGGCGTGGCCTACTGCGAGCGGCTGCTCGGTGTCGACAACCTCTCGGATCCCGCCCACATCGAGATCGCCCACCACATCCACCAGGCGCTCAAGGCCCACCACATCTTTCACAAGGACGTGGACTACGTGGTGAAGGACCTGGAGACCGTCGACGACCAGGGTCGGGCGGTGATGCAGGCGCAGGTCATCATCGTGGACGAGTTCACCGGCCGCATGATGCCGGGCCGGCGGTGGTCGGACGGGCTGCACGAGGCGGTGGAGGCCAAGGAAGGCCTCAAGATCGCGCGTGAGAACCAGACCCTCGCCACCATCACCCTGCAGAACTACTTCCGGATGTACGACAAGCTCGCCGGCATGACCGGCACCGCGGCCACCGAGGCCGAGGAGTTTGCCAAGATCTACGAGCTCGACGTCACGGTCATTCCCACCAATCGCACGCTGCTCCGAGTCAACCACGCCGACGTGGTCTACAAGACCGAGCGCGAGAAGTTCGACGCGGTGGCCAACGAGATCGCGGAGCGGCACGCCCAGGGCCAGCCGGTGCTGGTCGGCACCGTGTCCATCGAGAAGTCCGAGCGGCTCTCCAAGCTCCTCAAGAAGCGCGGCATCCCGCACCAGGTGCTCAACGCCAAGTACCACGAGCGCGAGGCCGAGATCGTGGCCCAGGCCGGCCGGGAGACCGCGGTCACCATCGCCACCAACATGGCCGGGCGGGGCACCGACATCCTCCTGGGCGGCAACCCGGACTTCCTGGCCAAGAGCATCTTGAGCAAGAAGGGGCTCGACCCGGCCACCGCGCCGGCGGAGGCGAGGGAGTCCGCGTGGCTCGAAGCCAAGAAGGCCACCGATCCGGAGCACGAGCGGGTGGTCGCGCTGGGGGGCCTGCACATCATCGGCACCGAGCGCCACGAATCGCGGCGGGTGGACAACCAGCTGCGCGGCCGCTCCGGCCGCCAGGGCGACCCGGGCTCCTCGCGCTTCTATCTGTCGCTCGAAGACGACCTGCTGCGGATCTTCGGCTCGGAGCGGATCCAGCGCATCATGGACCGCCTCGGCATGGAAGAGGGCGAGCCCATCGAGCACAAGCTGGTGACCCGCGCGATCGGGACCGCCCAGAAGCGGGTCGAGACGCGCAACTTCGAGATCCGCAAGCACCTGCTCGAGTACGACGACGTGATGAACAAGCAGCGCGAGATCGTCTACGGGCTGCGCCGCGAGGTCCTGGCCGGAGAGAGCCAGGAGGAGACGGTGCTGGAGTGGATGGGCGACCTGTCCGGCCAGGTGGTCGAGCGCTACGCGCCGGCCGACGCACACCCCGAGGACTGGGACCTGGTGGGCCTCAACGAGGCACTGCACCGGCAGTTCGACTTCCGGATGCCGTCCAAGGAGATCGACGACGTCGCGTCGCAGGCGGCCCTCGTCGAGCAGGTCACCGAGGCGGCCGAGCGGCACTACCGCGCGCGCGAGCAGGAGATGGGCCCGGAGATGTTCCACCGGCTCGAGCGCTGGGTGGTGCTCGGGCTCGAGTGGGACGGCGGTGGCTTCCGCGGCATCAATCAGCTCTGGCGCGAGCACCTGCTGAACATGGACCACCTCAAGGAGGGCATCGGCCTTCGCGGCTACGGCCAGCGTGACCCGCTGACCGAGTACAAGAAGGAAGCCTTCGACATGTTCCAGGAGATGATCGGCAGCCTGAAGGAGACCGCGGTCGAGCAGCTCTTCAAGGTGCGCATGAGCCAGGAGGAGGCGCCGACCACGCGGGTGGCGCAGCGGACCGCCGACTGGCAGGAAACGCGCGGCGGCGACGACGGCGTGGCCGCGCGCCCGGCCGCCCCACGGGCCGAGCCGCGCGCCGCCGACGGCCAGAAGGTGGGCCGCAACGATCCATGCCCCTGCGGCTCCGGCAAGAAATACAAGAAGTGCTGCCTGCTGAAGGGGGCCGCTTGATCCGGCCGGCTGCGGCCGACCACATCTAGTACCGCCCGGCCTCGCCGCCCCCCACTCCTGGGGCTTTTTTCTTTGTCGATCCGCGGACCCCGTGCTATTAGTGAGTCACGCCCTCTGGGCGTGCCGTCATGCGACTCGAATCGATCCTGATCCACGGCTTCAAGTCGTTCGCCGAGAAGACCGACGTGAAGGTCTTCCCCGGAGTCACCTGCATCGTCGGTCCGAACGGCTGCGGCAAGTCGAACGTGGCCGATGCCATCCGCTGGGCCCTCGGCGAGCAGAGCCCCAAGACCCTCCGCGGCACCAAGATGGAAGACGTCATCTTCCACGGCTCCGCATCCCGGAAGATGATCGGCATGGCCGAGGTCAGCCTGGTCTTCAACAACGACGGCGGCCTGCAGGTCCCGTGGAGCGAGGTGGCGGTGGCGCGCCGCCTGTACCGCACCGGTGAGAGCGAGTACCTGCTCAACACCAATGTGTGCCGACTCCGAGACATCCAGGACCTGTTCGCGGGCACCGGGGTGAATCCCAAGGCCTACGCCCTCATGGATCAGGAGCGGCTCAACCACGTGCTCACGGCCAAGCCGTGGGAGCGGCGCGTGTTCATCGAGGAGGCGGCGGGGATTGCCCGCTACAAGCAGCAGCGCTCCGAGACGCAGGGTAAGCTCGACGCCACCCGCCTGAATCTGCAGCGCCTGCGTGACGTGATGGAAGAGGTGCGGCGTCAGGTGTCGTCCATCGAGCGGCAGGCGCGGAAGGCCCAGCAGTACAAGGTGCTGCAATCCGAGCGGCAGGCCCTCGACCTGGCCCTCGTCGCCGCCGACTACGCGGCCCTCGCCTTACAGCACGAGACGGTTACGCGGGAGATGGAGACGCTGCGGACCACCGAGGAGCAGCAGCGCGCGCGCGTGGCCACACTCACCGGACGCCAGGCCCTGCAGGCCGCCGCCATCCAGGACACCGAGTACCGGCTGGCCGACCTGCGGCAGTCGGTGCAGAAGATCCAGGGGGAGGCCGAGCGGCTCCTGGAGCGCCGCGAGCAGATGGGGCTGCAGATCCAGGACCTGCTCGCGGAGGAGACGCGGCTCGACGAGGAGATTCGCACGCTGGGCGAGCGGCGGGTCGCCCTGACCACCGAGCGCGACGAGAAGAGCCTCGGCCTCTACGAGGCGCGCGCCCGTCATGAGCGGCAGTCTGAAGAGGTGCGGCAGGTCGAGGTTCAGATCGAGACGTGCCGGGGCGCGCTGAGCGAAGGGCGCGAGCGGTTCGAGTCCCTGCGGCTCGAGCAGATCCGGGTGGCGGGGGCCCGCGCCGATCTGACGCATTCGAGCGGCGAGCTGCGCGAGCGCAGCACCCAGGTGGACCGCCGCGCCGAGCGGCTCGCGGCCGAGCTGGCCGCCGCCCGCGCCGAGGCCGAGGTGCTCAGCGCTTCGCGCCTGCGTCTCGAGGCGGCGCGCGAGCGCACCGGTGCCCAGCTCTCCCTGCTCAGCACGGAGCTGCAGGAGATCGACGCCACGCGGCGACAGCACGAGGTGACGCGCACCGAAGCGCAGGAAGCCCTCGCCGGCCTGCGCGTGAAGCTGGCCGCGCGGCAGTCGGCGCTGGACGCGCTCGAGCGCCTCGAGCGGGAGCGCGAAGGGTATGGCGCCGGGGTACGGGCCATGTTCGCCCACAATGGCACCGGCGAGCTGAGCGGCGTGGTCGGCACGGTCGCCGACCTCCTGGAAGTCCCGAACGGTCTCGACGAAGCGGTCGAGGCCGTGCTCGGCGACCGGCTCCAGTGGGTGGTCGTCGAGCGCTTCGAGCACGCGCGCGCCGCGCTCGGCTACCTCGAGCGCGAGGGCGCCGGCTCGGCCACGCTGCTTCCGCTGGAGACGCTGCCCTCGCCGGCGGCCCTGCCCGAGGATTCGGGCGAGGTGAGCTGGGCGGCGCGGCTGGTCGGAGGGCCACGGCCGGCGCTGCTGCACCACCTGTTGGGCCGGGTGGGCGTGGTCGCTCACCTTGATCAGGCCGAGACGCTCTGGCGCCGGAACGGCGTGGTCGCCACCTACGTCACGCGCTCCGGTGAAGTGCTCTCGCCGACCGGCCGGCTGACCGGCGGCCATCGCGACGGCGAGCGCCAGAGCAACGACCACTCGCTCCTCGGCCGCAAGCGGGCGATCCGCCAGCTGAGCGAGGAGATCGCCGAGCTGGGGCGCGGCGTGGCCGCCGCCGTCGCCCGGGTCGAGAGCGTGGAAGCCGAGGTCACGCGGTTGCGGACCTATCTGGAGGGCTTGCAGTCGAACTACCAGGCTCAGGAGAGCGCCCGGCTGTCCGGCGAGAAGGATCTCGAGTCGGTGCTCCGCGAAGCCGACCGGGTCTCCCGTCACCTCGAGACGCTGTCCGCGGAGACCGAGCAGCTCGGCGGCGAGCGCGACGAGACCGCGTCGCGGCTGCTCGAGCTGGAGCGGGCCGTGATGGCGGCGGCCGAGCAGGAGGCGCGCCTCGGTGGCGACATGACCGCGCTGCAGGTGCTGCTCGAGAACGGGCAGGGGGACGAGACCGCACTCACCGCACGGCTGACCGCCGGCCGCGTCGACCTGGCCACGGTGGCCGAGCGCGTGGAGGCGCTCGGACGCGATATCGAGCGGATCACCGCGCTCGAGCGCGATTTCGGCCTGCAGCAGGAGCAGTCGGCCGTCCGGCGCGCGCAGACCGCCGAGCGCCGCGGGGACCTGGCCGCCGAGCGGGAGCGGGCCGACGCGCAGGCGCGCGAGGCGGTGGCCGAGCGGGATCGCCTGGAGGCCGACGTCGCGGTCATCGCCGAGGAGCATCAGCGTCAGCTCGACGAGCGCCAGGGCATCGAGAGCGAGCTGCGCGAGGTCCAGCATCAGCTGAACGGCCTCGTGGGCCGGCTGCACCAGCTCGATCTGATGGAGACGGAGGGCCGGGTGCGGCGCGAGGAGCTGCTGCAAGAGGCGCGGCGCCGTCACGCGGTGGAGAGCGCCGAGACTCTGCTCGCCGCCCACGACGCCGGCCGCGACCTCGACGAGGTGCGCGCGCGTCACGACGAGCTGTCCGCCAAGCTCGAGGCCATGGGACCGGTCAACCTGGTCGCGGACGAGGAGTTCCGCGAGCTGACCGAGCGCCTGGATTTCCTCCGCACGCAGCACGACGACGTGGTCGCGTCCATCAAGGATCTCGAGAAGGCGCTGCGCGGCATGACCCGCACTGCCCAGGAGCGCTTCCAGGAGGCCTTCGACGACATCAACCGACACTTCAGCGACATCTTCTCCCGGCTCTTCGAGGGCGGCCGCGCCGAGCTGCGCATGGTGCCGCCCGAGGAGGGCGAAGAGGATCCGCTGGAGCTCGGCGTCGAGCTGATGGCCCAGCCGCGCGGCAAGCGGCTGCAGGCGGTCACCCTGATGTCGGGCGGCGAGAAGGCGCTGACCGGTCTGGCGCTGCTGTTCGCGATCTTCTATCACCGGCCGAGCCCGTTCTGCGTGCTCGACGAGGTGGACGCCCCCCTCGACGACGCCAACATCCACCGCTTCCTGCGGGTGCTGCGCGAGCTCTGCACCCAGACCCAGTTCGTCGTGATCACGCACAACCGGAAGACCATGGAAGCCGCGGACGTGCTCTACGGCGTGACCATGGAAGAGCCCGGCCTCTCCCGTCTCGTCTCAGTTAAGCTGACCGACGCGTAACCTGCGCTACACTGGTCCGCATGCGGCAGGCTGAATCCGCTGCGGGGTCGCTCGGCAGCCACCTCCGGTCCCTGCGGGAAGCCAAGCAGGCGTCGCTCGAGGACATGGCCCGCTCCACCCGGGTGGGCATTCGCCATCTCGAAGCCCTCGAGGAGGAGCGTCTGGCCGACCTCCCGTCTCCCGTCTTCGTGCGCGGCTTCATCCGGGCCTACTGCGGATTTCTCCGCGAGGATCCCCAGACTGCCCTCGACCGGTACCAGACCCTGGCCGGCGTCCAGGCGGCCGCCGCGGCGGCCAGCACGCCCCCGCGGCCCCGGACGACGTGGGCCCTCAGCTCGGTCGCGGTAGGGCTGGCCCTCCTGGTGATCCTGGGGGGCAGCCTTCTCGTGCTGAACCTGGCGATGAGGCGAACCGGTGGAACCTCCGTCGCCGCAACAAAAATAGAGGCCGATGAATCGGCGGCACCCGTGTCGAGTCCGTCACCTTCGATCGCACCGGCGCCGCCGCCCGGCCCAGCCGTCCCTCAGCCCGCAAAGCCGGCGTCCGTGCCGGACCCCGTACGCCTCGGGAGCACCCCGGCTCCGAATCCGGCGTCGAGCCCCCTCGCGAAGGCGGAGCCCTCGCTTGCCGGTCCCCAGCGGCTCTTGATCCGGGCGGTGGAGGCCAGCTGGATCCGGGTCCAGACCGACGACGGCCGGGTGGTCGAGGAGCTGCTGCCGGCGGGCGCAAGCCGAGAGTGGGCCACCCAGCGCCGCTTCGTGGTCACCATCGGGAACGCCGGCGGGGTCGAGGTCACCCTGAACGGGAAAGCCCTGCCGGCCCTCGGGGCAAAGGGCACCGTGATCCAGCGTCTCGAGCTTCCCCCGCCGCCCGCCGCCTCCGGCTCGTGAGTCTATTCGGCTCCTTCGGGGAGCGAGTCCGCCAGGGGCTCCGGCGGACCCGCGAGCTCATGGACGAGGGGCTCGGCGCCGTCCTCTCGATCGCCCGACCGGTCGATGAGGCGATGCTCGATGAGCTGGAGGAGACGCTCATCGCGGCGGATCTCGGCGCGCCGACCGCGTCGGCCTTCGTCAAGCGCGTCCGGGACGAGGTGAAGCGCGGCCGGGTGTCCTCGTCCGCCGACGTGAGGCTCGCGCTCCACCGCTTCCTCGAGGAAGCCCTGGCCGGGGCGGGCGCCCCGCTATCGCTGGAGCATCACCCGGCGGTCGTCCTCATGCTGGGCGTCAATGGCGCGGGCAAGACCACCAGCACCGCCAAGCTCGCGGCCTCGCTGAAGGCGGACGGCAAGCAGGTGCTGATGGCGGCGGCCGACACCTTCCGGGCGGCCGCGATCGAGCAGCTCCAGGAATGGGGGCGGCGGATCCAGATCGAGGTCATCCATCAGGCCGCGGGCGCGGATCCGGCCGCGGTGGTCTTCGACGCGGTGAAGGCGGCCACGTCGCGGGACTGCGACGTGCTGCTGGTGGACACCGCCGGCCGCCTCCACACCAAGTCCAACCTGATGGACGAGCTGGCCAAGCTCAAGCGCGTGCTGGGGCGCCAGCTGCCGGGCTCGCCCCACGAGTCGCTCATGGTGATGGAGGCGCCGACCGGGCAGAACGGCCTCCAGCAGGCTCGCATGTTCCACGAGGCGGTGGGCCTGACCGGACTCGTGCTGACCAAGCTCGACGGCACCGCCAAGGGCGGCATCGCCATCCGCATCCACCAGGAGCTGGCGGTGCCGATCAAGCTCGTGGGAGTGGGCGAGCAGATCGAGGACCTCCAGGTCTTCGATCCGAAGACGTTCGTGGACGCCATGCTCGGGGAGCAGCCGGAGGGCGGGCCGGCGCGGTAGAATCCTCCGCGAGGCCGCGGAGGGACCATGGACGACATCGGATGGATGGCGAGGGCGTTGACCCTGGCCACGCAGGGACGCGGGCTCACGTCGCCCAACCCCATGGTGGGCGCGGTGGTGGCCCGGGGTGACGTCCTGATCGCCGAGGGATTCCACGAGCGGGCCGGGGGGCCGCACGCCGAGGCGGTCGCGCTGACCCACGCCGGTGCGCGCGCGCGCGGCGCCACCCTCTACGTCAACCTCGAGCCGTGCAATCACTCCGGCCGCACCCCGCCCTGTGTGGGGGCCATCATCCGGGCCGGGATCCGGCGGGTGGTCTCGGCCACGCGCGATCCCAACCCGCGCGTGACCGGAGGCGGGACCGCGGCACTGATCGCGGCGGGCATCGAGGTGACCACCGGCCTCCTCGAGCGCGAGGCCCGCGATCTCAATCGTGTCTTCTTCACCGCGATCGACCGCCAGCGGCCGCACGTGACGATGAAATGGGCGATGACCCTCGACGGCAAGATCGCCGCGTTCGATCGCACCGCGCGCTGGATCACCGGGCCCCCCGCGCGGCTCGAGGCGCACCGCCTGCGGAGCCAGAGCGACGCCATCGTCACCGGCATCGGCACCGTGCTCGCCGACGATCCGTCGTTGACCGTGCGCCTCGAGCCTCCATGGCCGCGCGAGCCGTATCGCGTGGTCGTGGACAGCCGCGCCCGCTTCCCGCTCACCGCGGCGATGCGGCGCACCGGCACGCCCGGGCGGATCCTGGTCGCGGTGGGCGAGGACGCGCCGGCCTCCCGGGTGGCCGCGCTCGAGTCCGCGGGAGTCACCGTGCTGCCGTGCAAGTCGCGGGAGGGGCAGGTGGACGTGGCGGACGTCTGCGGGCGGTTGTACGGCCTCGACGTCACCGCGGTCCTGCTCGAAGCGGGCGGCGGGGTCGGCGGCGCGTTCCTCGACGCCGGACTCGTGGATCGCGTGGCCGCGTTCATCGCCCCGATGCTCCTCGGCGGGGCCGGCGCGCCGGTGCCCACCGGCGGCGCCGGCCTCGGTCTCGGCGACGCGGTCCGCCTGACCGACGTCACGGCCCGCCCCCTCGGCGACGACTGGCTGATCGAGGCCAACGTGTCCCGCGGGGCGAACGCCTGACCCATGTTCACCGGCCTGATCGAGGAGATGGGACGAGTCGTCGAGCGAGACGGGCCCCGCCTCGTCGTCTCCGCGGACCGTGTGCCGGAGGACAGCGAGCTCGGGGCCAGCGTGGCGGTCAACGGGGCCTGCCTCACCGTGGTGGAGCGCGGACCCAAGCGGCTCCGCTTCGACGTCGGCCCGGAGACGCTGGCTCGTACCGCGCTCGGCGAGCTCACCGCCGGCGATCCGGTCAACCTGGAGCGGCCGATGCGGCTGGGTGGGATGGTGGGCGGCCATCTCGTGCAGGGACACGTCGACGGGGTGGGCGTGGTCACCGCCTTCACCCGCGAGGCAGAGACCGCCCGGCTCACGATAGAATGGCGGGACCGGGCGCTGGCTGCCTTGCTGATCCCGCAAGGATCGGTGGCGGTGGACGGCGTGAGCCTGACGGTGGCGCGCTTGAACGCGCGGGACTTCGAAATCATGATCATCCCGCACACGCTGGCGATGACCACGCTGGGCTCGCTGGTGCCGGGCCGGCACGTGAACCTGGAGATGGACATGATCGGCAAGTACGTGCAGCGGATCCTGCAGCTGCAGACGAGAGAGGGGTCACCGTGAGCGAAGCCGAGTTCGTCACGATCGAGGAGGGCATCGAGGAGATCCGCATGGGGCGGATGCTCATCGTGGTCGACGACGAGGACCGCGAGAACGAGGGCGATCTCCTCATGGCCGCCGAGAAGGCCACCCCGGAGGCGGTCAACTTCATGGCCAAGTTCGGCCGGGGCCTCATCTGCATGCCGATGCTGGGCGAGCGGCTCGACGAGCTGCAGATCTCCATGATGGTCTCCGACAACACCGCCCCCCTCGGCACCGCGTTCACGGTCAGCGTGGACGCCCGGCGCGGCGTCACCACCGGCACCTCGGCGTACGACCGGGCGGTCACCATTCGCACGCTCGTCGACCCGTCGACGCGGGCCGAGGACCTCACGCGTCCCGGCCACATCTTTCCGCTGCGGGCGATGCCCGGGGGCGTGCTGCGGCGGGCCGGACACACCGAGGCCGCGGTCGATCTGGCGCGACTCGCCGGCTTCGCGCCCGCCGGGGTGATCTGCGAGGTCCTCGACCAGGAAGGCGGGATGGCCCGCCTCCCCGAGCTGATGACGCTCGGCCGCGAGTATCGCCTCAAGGCGATCACGATCAAGGCGCTCATCGAGTACCGGATCCACAAGGAGAAGCTCGTGCGGCGGGCCGCCATCACTCGCATGCCCACCGAGCACGGCGACTTCCAGGTGATCGCCTACGAGACCACGGTGGACGAGCGGTTGCCGCTGGCCCTGGTGTTGGGCGACGTCAAGACCGACGAGCCGGTGCTGGTCCGGGTGCACTCGGAGTGCCTGACCGGCGACGTGTTCGGCTCGCACCGCTGCGACTGCGGCTCCCAGCTGCACAAGGCGCTCGCCATCATCCAGCACGAGCGGCGCGGGGTGCTCGTGTACATGCGGCAGGAGGGGCGGGGGATCGGCCTGCTCAACAAGCTCAAAGCCTACGAGCTGCAAGACCAGGGCAAGGACACCGTCGAGGCCAATCACGCGCTGGGCTTCCGGGCCGACCTGCGCCACTACGGCATCGGCGCGCAGATCCTGGTGGATCTCGGGGTGCGCAATCTCAAGATTCTCACGAACAACCCGAAGAAGATCGTCGGCATCGAAGGCTACGGCCTCCGGGTGGTGGAGCGGCTGCCGCTCGAGGTCCCGGCCACCGAGGCCAACCGGAGCTACCTCCGCACCAAGCGCGAGAAGCTCGGCCACCTCTTCTCGTCCTTCCCGGACTAGCGCCATGGCCGGCATCGCTCCGAAGCGCCGAGTCGCCCCCGCCGCCCGCGGGCAGCGCTTCGCGGTGGTCGCCGCGCGCTTCAACGAGCCGATCTCCAAGAAGCTGCTCGACGGCGCCCTCGGCGCCCTGGCCGCTCACGGCGTGACCGGCGAGGCGGCGGAGGTGCACTGGGTACCCGGCTCCTTCGAGCTGCCCCTCGCGGCGCTCGCCCTGGCCCGGAGCCGCCGGTTCGCGGGTGTGGTGTGCGTGGGCGTGGTCATCAAGGGCGCGACGCCGCACTTCGACTACGTGTGCAGCGTGGCCGCGCACGGCATCCTTCGCGCCGGGCTCGACACCGGGCTGCCGGTGACCTTCGGGGTAATCACCGCGCTGACCGAGGAGCAGGCTTGGGAGCGGGCCGGCGGCGCGGTCGGCAATCGCGGCGAGGAGGCGGCGCTGGCCGCGCTGGAGATGGCGGGGTGGCTCCGCGGGCGCTCGGCCCGGCGCCCGACCGCGCGGGCCCGCCGAGGGAGCGCCCACTGATGGGCCGCCGCCGGAAGGCCCGCGAGCTCGCCCTGCAGCTCCTCTACCAGCTCGACGTGCAGGGCGAGGGCAATCCCCAGCCGCATCTCGACGACTTCTGGCTCCGCCACCCGGTGGATCCGGAGGCGCGAGAGTTCGCGGAGTCGCTCGTGCGCGGAACCAAGACGCACGAGGCGGAGATCGACGAGCTCATCGCCCGCTACGCGGAGAACTGGGAGCTGGACCGCATGGCGGTGGTGGACCGCAACATCCTTCGTCAGGGCATCTTCGAGCTGCGGTGGACGAGCGGCGTCCCGCCCAAGGTCGCGATCAACGAGGCGCTGGAGGTCGCGAAGAAGTTCAGCACGCACGAGTCGAGTCGCTTCATCAACGGGATCCTCGACCGCATCCACAAAGAGCAGGCTCCCGCGTCCTGATCGGGACCCGCCATCCGCTACGCGGTCATCTCTGACGTTCACGCCAACCTGGAAGCGCTCACCGCGGTGCTCGCGGACGCGGCCTCGGAGGGCGCGCACGCGATCCTCTGCCTGGGCGACCTGGTCGGCTACGGCGCCGATCCGGTGGCCTGCGTGGAGCGAGTGGGTGAGCGGGCGACCGCGATGGTCGCGGGCAACCACGAGCACGGCGCGCTCGGGTTGCTGGACCTGCGCTGGTTCAATCCGTGGGCGCGCGCGGCCGCGCTCTGGACGGGCGGCCAGCTCGACCCGGGACACCGGGACTTTCTCGGCGGCCTGCCCTTGATGCGGTCCCACGAGGAGGCCACCCTCGTGCACGCGAGCCCGCGCAGCCCCGAGGAGTGGGACTACCTGCTCTCGGAGGAGGACGGCCTCGGCGTGTTCGGCGACTTCGCGACGCGGCTCTGCTTCGTGGGACATTCGCACGTGCCCGGCTTCTGGTCGGTGGGCAGCGGGGGCCCGGATCACGTCGGGCGCCTCGACACGCCGGTGGCGCAGGTGCGGCTCGACGACGGCCGCCGCTATCTGATCAACGTGGGCAGCGTGGGCCAGCCGCGAGACCGCGACCCGCGCGCCAGCTACGCGCTCTGGGACCGCGAGGCGCGCACCGTGACGATCCGCCGCGTGCCGTATGACCACGTGGCCGCCGCCGGCAAGATCCTCGCGGCGGGGCTGCCGCGAAAGCTGGCCGAGCGGCTCGCTCATGGAGCGTGACCCGGGCGCGAGCCGGGGCCGGACCGCCGTCTCCGTTCTCCTCCTCGCCGCCTCCGGCGTGCTCGGCGCGCTGGCCTTCCCGAAGCCGGGCTGGGCCGCGCTCGCGTGGGTGTGGCTGGTGCCCTCGCTGTATTCGGGGGCGACCCGGGCTCCGCGACCCGCGCTGCTCGACGGCTGGATCGCGGGCACCGTTTTCTACGTCGTGCTCCTGCGCTGGCTCGACTACACGTTCCTCCACTACAGCGCGATCCCGTGGCCGGTGACGTGGCTGCCCATCGCCTTGCTGGCCGCGTACTGCGGTCTCTACACGGGCCTGGTGGCCGCCGGCGTCGCGTGGATTCGGCGAGGGCTCGGCGCCGGGTGGGCGCTGGCGCTCGCCCCGTGTCTCTGGATCGCGGGGGAGTGGGTACGCGGTCACCTGATGGGCGGGTTCCCGTGGGGGCTGCTGGGCTACTCGCAATCCGCTCAGCTGGCCGTGATCCAGATCGCGGAGCTGGGTGGCGTGTACGCGGTGTCGCTCCTGATCGTCGCGATCAACGCGGCGTTGACCGCGCTGCTCGCGCTGGGTCCGGCGCGGGCGTGGCCGGGCGTCGCGGCGGCCACCGTGCTGCTGGTGGCCTCCTGCGGCTTCGGCGTGCGGACGCTCGCGGTGCAGCCGGACGCGACGACCGCGGGCTCCGCGTCGGTGCCGGTAGCGGTGATCCAGCCCTCGATCGAGCAGACCATCAAGTGGGATCCGACGCGTCACGCGCAGGTCCTCGACATCTACGAGGCCCTGACCCGCGAGGCCGCGCGGAGCAAGCCCGCCGTCGTGCTCTGGCCGGAGACCGCCACGACGATTTTCCTGCGCGGCGACCCGGCGCTGCTCGAGCGGCTCACCCGATTGTCGGCTGCCATCGGCGTGCCCATCCTGGTGGGCTCGCTCGACCGGCGCGACGGCCCCGGCGGGCAGTTCCTGAACAGCGCATTTCTCCTGAGCGGACAAGGGATTACGGGCAAGTATGATAAGATTCATCTCGTTCCGTTCGGCGAGTACGTCCCGCTCGCGGGTCTGCTCGGATTCGTCAAGGGCTGGGCCGAGTTCATCTCGGAGTTCGGCGTGGGCGAGGTCGAGACCGTCTTTCCGCTGCCGGGCGCGCCCTTCGGAACCGTGATCTGTTACGAGGTCATCTTCCCGGAGCTGTTCCGGGGATTCGTGGTCCGCGGAGCGAGCTTCATGGCCAACATCACCAACGACGCGTGGTTCGGCGAGACGAGCGGCCCCTGGCAGCATCTGGGGACGCTGCCGCTGCGCGCGGTCGAGCATCGCGTTGCCATCGCGCGGGCCGCCAACACCGGCGTCTCGGCTTTCGTGGCGCCGACCGGGCGGATCGAGCCCATGCTCCCGCTACTGGAGCGCGGCGTGCTCGCCCGGCGGATCCCGCTGCGTACCCGCAGCACGCTCTACACGCGGCTCGGCGACTGGCTGGTATACCTCAGTGCCGCGCTCGGCGGGGCCGCAGCCGGCGTCGCCTACTACCGGAGGTCTCCCGCGTCGTGCTAGGCGAGCTGAAGCGCGACGTGGCGGAGCTGGACAAGCGGCTCGACGACCTCCGAGGGCATCTTTGACGTCCCGGCCAAGGAGACCCGCCTCGCTCTGATCGACGCCGAGATGTCCTCGCCTTCCTTCTGGGAGGACACCCGCAAGGCGCAGGCCCTCGTTCAGGAGCGCGCCGAGCTGGCCCGCACCGTCGGCACATTCAAGGATCTGGCCGGCCGCGCCGAGGAGACCCGGCTACTCTGGGAGATGGCGACCGAGGCCTCGGACGAGAGCATGACCGCCGAGATCCAGCAGAGCCTCCGGAGCCTCAATGATGAGGTCGAGGCCTTCGAGATGAAGATCACCCTCTCGAGGCCAGAGGACCGAAAGAACGCGATTCTTTCCATCCACCCCGGGGCCGGCGGCACCGAATCGCAGGACTGGGCGCAGATGCTCATGCGCATGTACCTGCGATGGGCGGAGCGGGCAGGCTTCAAGGCCGAGGTGGTCGATCTGCTCGCCGGGGAAGAGGCCGGC
The DNA here is from genome assembly GCA_035315345.1 of Candidatus Methylomirabilota bacterium. Classification (NCBI taxonomy): domain Bacteria; phylum Methylomirabilota (SeqCode); species Candidatus Methylomirabilota bacterium. The sequence goes on along the minus strand of DATFYA010000021.1, from coordinate 44,194 downwards.
ATCAAGTCGGCCACGATCGAGATGAGCGGCGAGTACGCCTACGGACACCTCAAGGGCGAGACCGGCGTTCACCGGCTGATCCGCATCTCCCCCTTCGATGCCTCGCGCCGTCGCCACACCTCGTTCGCCTCGGTGGCGGTGATTCCCGAGGTGGAGGACGTCGAGGTGGTCGTGCGCGACGAGGACCTCCGGATCGACGTCTATCGCTCCTCGGGGCCGGGCGGGCAGGGCGTCAACACCGCGGACTCGGCGGTCCGCATCACCCACCTGCCGAGCGGCCTCGTGGTGGCCTGTCAGAACGAGCGCTCGCAGCTTCGCAACCGCGACACTGCGATGCGCATCCTCAAGGCGCGGCTCTTCCAGATCTACGAGCAGAAGCAGAAGCAGGAGCTAGCCGACCTGACCGGCGAGAAGAAGGAGATCGCCTTCGGCAGCCAGATCCGCACCTACACGTTCGCGCCCTACCAGATCATCAAGGACCACCGCACTGGCATCGAGGTCGGCAACGTCGAAGCGGTGATGGACGGAGGGCTCGACCCCTTCATCCGCGCCTTCCTGACCGCGGCGCGGCCCGGCTCCCAGGCGTGAGATGACGACATCGCCCCCCGGCCAGCCCGCCGACGCCAACGAGCAGATGCGGCGGCGGCGCGAGAAGCTCGCGGCCTGGCAGGCCCGCGGCGTCAATCCGTTCGGCGCTCGCTTTCCGGTGACCCACTGGGCCGGGACGCTGCAGGGGCGGTTCCAGGAGGCGGCCGAGGCGGAGCTGCAGAGCGCGGGCACGGTGTCGCTGGCCGGCCGGGTCATGGCGATGCGCCATCACGGCAAGAGCTGCTTCGCGGTCCTCCGCGACCAGTCGGGGCAGATCCAGCTCTACGCGCGCGCCGACGTGCTGGCCGACCTCTACGCGACCTTCGTGGACCTGGACGTGGGCGATTTCATCGGCGTCACCGGGGAGCTGTTCCGCACCCGCACCGGCGAGCTCACGGTGTCGGTCAAGCAGTTCGAGTTCTTGACCAAGGCCCTGCGGCCACTGCCCGAGAAGTGGCACGGCTTGAAAGACGTGGAGACCCGGTACCGCCGGCGCTACGTGGACCTGATCGTGAATCCGCAGGTCCGCGAGACGTTCGTGATGAAGAGCCGGCTCATCGCGGCGCTGCGCGCCTTCTTCGACGCGCGGGGCTTCCTCGAGGTGGAGACCCCCATGATGCAGCCGATCCCGGGGGGCGCCGCGGCCAAGCCGTTCGTCACGCACCACAACGCCCTCGACATGCCGCTGTACCTGCGCGTCGCGCCGGAGCTGTATCTCAAGCGATTGGTGGTGGGCGGGCTCGACCGCGTGTACGAGATCAATCGCAACTTCCGCAACGAAGGGGTGTCGACGCAGCACAATCCCGAGTTCACGATGCTGGAGTTCTACCAGGCCTACGCCGACTACCACGATTTGATGCAGCTCACCGAGGAGCTGTTTCTGCATCTCGGCCAGAGCCTGCTGGGCCGCGACACGCTCACCTACCAGGGGGAGACGGTGCGGTTGGCCCCTCCGTGGCGGCGTCTGCCCTTCTTCGAGGGGCTCAGCGAGGCGGTGGGAGCCACGGTCTCGCCCGACACCGATGCCGGCACACTGGGCGCGGCCGCGGTCCGCCACGGCGGCTTCGCGGCGGACCGGAAGACCCAGGCCATCCTGCGGGGCGACCAGGGCGTGGTGGCGATCTGGAAGGAGGTCTTCGACACGCTGGTGGAGCCCACCCTGTTGCAGCCCACCTTCGTGGTGGACTTCCCGATCGAGCTGTCACCGCTCTCCAAGCAGAAGCAGGGCCAGCCGCGCCTCGTGGATCGCTTCGAGCTCTACGTCTGCCGGCGCGAGATCGCCAACGCCTACTCCGAGCTCAACGACCCCATCGACCAGCGCCGCCGCTTCGAGCAGCAGGCCGCGGAGCGGGAGCGGGGAGACGAGGAGGCCCACTGGATGGACGAGGATTTCGTCCGCGCGCTCGAGTACGGGCTGCCGCCCACCGCGGGCGAGGGCATCGGCATCGACCGCCTCGCCATGCTCTTCACCGACTCGGCGTCGATCCGGGACGTGATCCTCTTCCCGCATCTGCGCCTCGAGCGGGGCACGGCCGAATCCGACGCGGCCGGCGAGGACGCGGAGCCGGGCGCCTGATGTCCTATCGCCGCATCCCTTTCGAGCTGTTCCTCGGGCTCCGCTATCTGCGGCCCCGCGGCCACCGCGCCAATCTCTCGCTCTTCGTGTGGATCGGGATCGGCGGCGTCTTCCTGGGAGTCAGCGCCCTCATCGTGGTGCTGGCGGTGATGACCGGCTTCCAGGACGGCATCCGGGACAAGATCATCGCGGCCAACCCGCACGTGCTGATCATGGAGGCGGGAGGCCGCGGCGTCGGCAACGGGGGAGCGCTCGCCGAGCGCGTGGCCCCGGTGCCCGGAGTGGTCTCGGCCACGCCCTTCGTGCTCCAGCAGGCGCTGTTCACCTCGCCGGGAGGTGGCGCGACCGGCGGCTTGCTGCGCGGCGTGGATCTGGCGACGCCCGCCATACGCAGCGCCCTCGCGGGCCAGGTCCGCCACGGCAGCGTCGAGCCGCTCGTGAGCGGCAAGGAGCCGGCGCTCCTCCTCGGGCGGGAGCTGGCCCGGAGCCTCGGGGTGGTGGCGGGTGACCACGTCACGGTGATCTCGCCCCAGGGCGCGATGACCGCAGTCGGCCTCGTGCCCAAGATGCGCCGCTTCCTCGTCGCGGGCTACGTCGAGGTCGGCATGTACGAGTACGACATCTCCCTGGCCTACACGACGCTCGCGGCCGCCCAGGAGTTCGCGGGGCTGGGCGACCGGGTGACCGGCATCGAGGTGAAGCTCGCCAACCCGTTCCAGGCCAAGGAGGTGGGCCGCCTCTTGGCCACCCGCCTGAACGGCGCCTACTGGATCCGCGACTGGATGGACATGAACCGCAACCTGTTCGCGGCCCTGCAGCTCGAGAAGCTCGCCCTCTTCGTCATCGTCACCATCATCGTGCTGGTGGCCGCGTTCGCGATCATCGGTCATCTGGTGCTGCTGGTGGCCGAGAAGCGAAAGGAGATCGGGATCCTCAAGGCCATGGGCGCGGGAGCCGGCAGCATCGCTGCGGTCTTCCTGGTGGTCGGCATGCTGATCGGGCTGGTGGGGACCATCGCGGGCAGCGCCTTCGGGCTGCTGCTGATCTGGGTCCAGAACACCTACAAGATCATCCGGCTCGCCGGCGACGTGTACCAGATCAGCTACCTGCCCATGAAGCTGACCGGCTCCGACTTTGCGATGATCGTGGGCGCGACCCTCGTGATCTCGTTCCTCGCGACGCTGTCCCCGGCGCGGCGGGCGGCCCGGCTGGACCCGGTCGACGTGCTGCGCTACGAATGACCGCCGTGAGTGAGCCGCTGCTCATCGCCGACGAGGTCGAGCGCGAGTACCACATGGGCCCGGAGGCCGTCCGGGTCCTGCGCGGGGTGAGCCTGACCGTGAACGCGGGCGAGAGCATCGCGCTCATCGGGGCATCCGGGACGGGGAAGTCCACCCTGCTGCATCTGCTCGGCACGCTGGACCGCCCTACCGCGGGACGCGTGCTGTTCGACGGCCAGGACGTCGCAGGCTGGTCGGACGCGGCGCTGGCGCGCCTGCGCCGGACCGAGATCGGCTTCGTGTTCCAGTTCTACAACCTCCTCGGGGAGATGACCGCGCTCGAGAACGCCATGCTGCCCGCGCTGATCCAGCGGGCGAGCGTCCCGGAGGCGCGCGAGCGCGCCGCGGCCGCGCTGCACGAGGTGGGTCTGGGCGACCGCCGGGGGCACCGGCCGGGTGAGCTGTCGGGCGGCGAGCAGCAGCGCGTCGCCGTCGCCCGCGCCCTGGTGGGCCGACCACGGGTGATCCTCGCCGACGAGCCGACGGGAAATCTCGATCCCAAGACCAGCGAAGTCATCTGGGATCTCTTCCTGCGGCTTCAGGCCGAGCGCCAGCTGGCCTTCGTGATCGCGACGCACAACCATGAGCTGGCCCGGAAGGCCGACCGCGGCTACCGCCTCGTCGACGGCCGGGCGGTGGCCTGGCCGTGACCCCACCTGTTTCAATGGGTTGCAGCGAAGTCACGGGCGGCCATTCAAGAATTCCCTAGGCCGGTTGAAACCGAAGGCATATACTGATCGCAGGTTTAGGAAACATCGGGGCAAATGTTGCCCCTGCCGCACATAACCCGAAGTAGAGAGGTCACCCACAGTGTTCGAGCGATTCACAGAACGGGCGCGTCGGGTCATCATCCTGGCCAGGGAAGAGGCGGGTCGGTTCCGTCACGACTTCGTCGGAACGGAACACATTCTGCTGGGGCTCATCCGCGACGGGGAGGGCATCGCCACCGCCGTGCTGCAGCGGCTGGGGCTCCGTCTCGAGACCGTCAAGGCCGAGGTCGAGCGCGCACTGGCCGGCTTCCCCAAGACGCTGACGTTCGGTGAGGTGCCGTTCACCCCGCAGGCCAAGCGCGTGCTCGAGCTGTCGATCGAGGAAGCGCGCCAGCTCGGCCACAACTACATCGGGACCGAGCATCTGCTGCTGGGGCTCATGAAGGAAGGCCAGTCGATCGCGGCCAAGATCCTCGAGTCCCTCGGCGCCCGCCTGGACGAGGTCCGGCAGGAGACCCTGGCACTCCTTGGCGACCAGTACTACCCGCGCCCGAAGAAGCGCTCCCAGACGCCGGTGCTCGACGAGTTCGCCCGGGATCTCACCCAGCTCGCCCGTGAGAACAAGCTCGATCCGGTGATCGGCCGCGAGACCGAGATCGAGCGGGTCATCCAGATCCTCGCCCGCCGCACCAAGAACAATCCGGTCCTGATCGGCGAGCCCGGCGTGGGCAAGACCGCGATCGTCGAAGGTCTCGCCCAGCGCATCGTCGGCCACGAGGTCCCGGACGTGCTGGCCCAGAAGCGCCTGCTCCAGCTGGACCTGGGTGCGCTGGTCGCCGGCACCAAGTACCGCGGCCAGTTCGAGGAGCGGCTCAAGGCGGTGATGAAGGAGATCCGCCAGTCCGAGAACGTGGTGCTCTTCCTGGACGAGCTGCACACCCTGATCGGGGCGGGAGCCGCCGAGGGCGCCATCGACGCGTCGAACATGCTGAAGCCGGCCCTGTCGCGCGGGGAGATCCAGACCATCGGCGCGACCACGCTGGACGAGTACCGGAAGTACATCGAGAAGGACGGCGCGCTCGAGCGTCGCTTCCAGCCGGTCATCGTGCGGGCGCCGTCCGTCACCGAGGCCGTCGAGATCATCAAGGGGCTCCGCCACAAGTACGAGGCGCATCACCGCGTGAAGATCACGGACGGCGCGATCGACGCGGCGGTGAAGCTGGCCGACCGCTACATCACGGATCGCCAGCTCCCGGACAAGGCCATCGACGTCATCGACGAGGCGTCGTCCCGCACCCGTCTCATGGCCCTCACCCCGCCCCCCGAGATCAAGGAGCTGGGCAAGGAGGTCGAGCGGGTGGTGCGCGAGAAGGACATGTACCTCGAGGCTCAGGAGTTCGAGAAGGCGGCGTCCCTTCGCGAGAAGGAGAAGCTGCTACGGGGCCGCGACGAGGACATGAAGCGCGAGTGGGACAAGCGCAAGGGCAAGGGACCCCAGACGGTGGCCGAGGAGGACATCGAGTACATCGTCTCCCGGTGGACCGGCATCCCGCTCTCCAAGCTCGAGGAGAAGGAGTCGGCCAAGCTGGCCCGCATGGAGGAGGCCCTCCACGGGCGCATCGTGGGCCAGGGCGACGCGGTCGCCGCGGTCTCGCGGGCCATCCGCCGTTCGCGGGCCGGCCTCAAGGACAGCCGCCGACCGGTCGGCTCGTTCATCTTCCTGGGCCCCACCGGGGTGGGGAAGACCGAGCTGGCCCGGACCCTCGCCGAGTACCTCTTCGGCGACGAGAACGCCCTGATCCGGGTCGACATGTCCGAGTACATGGAGAAGTTCTCGGTGTCGCGCCTGCTCGGGGCGCCTCCCGGCTACGTGGGCTACGAAGAGGGCGGCTTCCTGACCGAGAAGGTCCGCCGCCGGCCCTACTCGGTGGTGCTGTTCGACGAGATCGAGAAGGCGCACCCGGACGTGTTCAACATGCTGCTGCAGGTCCTCGACGACGGCCGGCTCACCGACTCGGTCGGGCACGTGGTGGACTTCAAGAACACGATCCTGATCATGACCTCCAACCTCGGCACCAGCTTCATCGGCAAGCGGGTATCGCCGGGCTTCCTGCCCGAGGGCGAAGACAGCACGCACGACAAGATGAAGGAGCGGGTGCTCGAGGAGCTGAAGCGGGCCTTCCGGCCCGAGTTCATCAACCGGATCGACGACACGATCGTCTTCCACGCGCTGAGCAAGGAAGACATCACGAGCATCGTCCGCATGATGATCAGCCGGATCAACACCCAGCTCGGCGAGAAGAGCATCCAGATCGAGCCCACCGAGGCCGCCCTCGACCTGCTGGTCGAGAAGGGGTACGACGCGACCTACGGCGCTCGGCAGCTCCGCCGCACGATCCAGAAGCACATCGAGGATCCCCTCGCCGAGGCGATCGTCCGCGGGCAGTTCGGCGACGGCGCGCGAATCGAGGTGGACGCCCAGGGGCAGGATCTCGTCTTCCGCGAGGTCCCGGTGGCCGAGCCCCGGCTGGCGCTGGCGGAACACTGAACGACAGACGAACTCAAGTCCTTGATGACCGCTCGGGGGAGATACGCTCTCTCCATTTTTTTTGCGATCCTTCTAGGGCCGTTCGCGGCACTCGCCCAGGTCCCCGCTCCCGCTGACAAGCCGATCATCATCAAGGAGATCGCGGTCCAGGGGAACCGCCGCGTCCAGGAGGCGGTGATCCTGGGCCGGGTCGGGGCCAAGATCGGCACACCCTTCGCAGCCAGCCGGACCGCCGAGGACATCCGAGCCATCTTCGCCCTCGGCTTCTTCGACGACGTCCAGGTGAAGGTCGAGGACTTCGAAGGCGGCGTCAAGCTGGTCTACGTGGTGGCGGAACGCCCGTTCATCCGCGACATCCTCTTCGCCGGCAACAAGAAACAGGACTCGGCCACCCTTCAGGAGAAGATCGATCTGAAGCTCGGCAGCGTGTACAACCCGGTGGAGGTCAACCGGGCCGCCGACAAGCTGAAGGAGTTCTACGAGCAGGAAGGCTACTTCGAGGTCGGCATCACCCCCGACGTCGAGAAGCTGCCCGACGGGGACGTGACCATCACCTTCCGTATCGCCGAAGGCCGCCGCATCAGCATCGACCAGATCGTGATCGAGGGCGCGCAGGGGCTCACCCCCAAGGAAGTCAAGCGGGTCATGGAGACCCAGGAGCGAGAGTACATCGTCCTGCGGGGGACGGTTCAGCGCCAGCGGCTCGACGAGGACGTGGACCGGATCATCCAGCTCTACAACGACTACGGCTACGTGCAGGCGCGGGTGGAGAAGTCGGAGATCAACGTGGACCGGGTGAACGCCCGCGCCACCATCCGGGTGGTGGTGGTGGAGGGGCCCCAGTTCAAGGTGGGCGGCGTGGACGTGACCGGCAACTCGGTGCTGCCCCAGGAGGAGATCCGGAAGCGGATCGAGTTCCGGACCGGTGACGTGTTCTCCCGCACCAAGCTGCGGGACAGCGTCAAGGGGGTCGCCGACCTCTACAGCGCGATCGGGCGCGCCTCCGCCGACGTGACGCCCAACACCACCCAGGACACTCCGGGGCGGGTCATCAACGTCACCTTCGAGATCTCGGAGGGCCCCGAGACGTACGTCGAGCGGATCAACATCGCGGGCAATACCCGGAGCGAGGAGAAGATCCTCCGGCGTGAGATCCCGATGGCCGAGGGCGACCTCTTCACGAGCCAGAAGCTCGCGCGAGCCAAGCAGCGGCTGACCAACCTCAACTACTTCGACAAGGTCGAGGCCAAGACCGCGCCCGGGTCCTCCAAGGACAAGATCATCGTCAACATCGACGTGACCGAGAAGCCGACCGGCCTCTTCTCGATCGGCGGCGGCTACAGCTCCCAGGACGGCGTCCTCGGCACCCTCGACCTCTCGCAGCGCAACTTCCTCGGCAAGGGCTGGGAGGTGTTCCTGCGCATCCGGGGCGGCGAGAATATCCAGACCGGGACGATCGGCTTCACCGAGCCCTGGCTCTTCGATCGCCCGCTCGCCGCCGGCTTCGATCTCTTCAACACGCGCCGGATCCTCCCCGACTACACCGTCAACTCCCTGGGCGGCGACATCCGGCTCGGGCATCCCTTCGGGGAGTACTCCCGCTGGAACGCCACCTACCGGGTCAGCGAGGACCGGGTCAGCGACGTGAACCCGCTGGGCAGCCCCGAGCTGCTGTCGCAGGAAGGTACCCATCTCACGTCCCTGATCGGCGTGAACTTCACGCGCGACACCCGCGACAACGTCTTCGATCCCACCCGCGGCGGCCTGTCCGTCTTCGGGTTCGACTTCGGCGGGGTGGGCTTCGGCGAGCAGTTCATCCGGAGCGTGGTCTCGTCCAGCTACTTCCAGCCGCTGCCGTGGCTCAACCACGTGTTGAGCTACCGCCTCCTGGCCGGCTATTCCCTCGGCTGGAGCAACGAGCCGGTCCCGCTGTTCGAGCGCTTCTACCTGGGCGGCTCGAACTCCCTGCGGCAGTTCAAGTCACTGCAGGTGTCCCCGAAGGACAGCACCGGTACCCGGATCGGCGGCAACAGCGAGCTGCTGTTCAGCGTCGAGTACCAGATCCCCCTCGTGTTCGGCCTCAAGGCCGCGGTCTTCACCGACATCGGTCAGGTGTGGGGCCCCGACATCTCGGCCGGAACGAAGATCGACCTCTCGGATCTTCGGTACGGGGTCGGGGCCGGGTTAAGATGGAACTCGCCGTTTGGGCCGATTCGCATCGATTACGGGATCAAGCTCGACCAGAAAAAGGGAGAGAGCTTCGGCGAGTTCAATTTCTCCGCCGGCTCCTCCTTCTAGCTGAGGAGGCAGGAACCATGGGGCAAGGTAAGGCAGTAGGGAGGGCGGCGGCGATCCTGACGCTGCTGCTGGGTGTCGGGGGAACCGGGTGGGCGCAGGCCCAGACCCCCCCCCCGGCGACGCCGCCCTCGAACGGACGCGTGGCGATCGTCGACATCCAGCGGATCCTCGCCCGGTCGGTGGCGGGCGCGGCCGCCCGCGAGCAGCTGGAGAAGGACAAGGCGACCATGCAGCGCCAGCTCGACGGCCACAAGACCGAGCTCGAAAAGATGCGGGACGAGTTGGAGAAGAAGGGCCAGCTGCTGTCCGCCGAGGCGCGACGAGAGAAGCAAGACGCGCTGGAGCGCAAGGTCCGCGACGTCCGGCGGCTCGTCGACGACCTCCAGGCCCAGCTCCAGAAGAAGGAAGACGCCCTGCTGCAGAAGGTGCTGCAGGACGTGGCCGGGCTGATCCAGCGGCTCGGCAAGGAGAAGGGGTACGCGGTGGTGCTCGAGCGGCAGCGGGCGGGGGTGCTGTTCGCGTCCGGCGACTCCGATCTCACCGAGGACGTCCTCAAGGCCTACGACGACCAGACCAAGAAGGCCCCGAAGTAAGTGAGCGCCGGCGTCTCGATCACGCTCGGCCGGCTCGCCGACGCGCTCGGGGCGTCGCTGGAAGGAGACGCCGAGCGCGTGGTGACCGGAGTCGCCCCGCTGGAGGCGGCGGGGCCGGGCGACGTGTCGTTCCTCACCGATCCCCGGTACCTGAAGCAGGCCGAATCGAGCCAGGCCGGCGCATTCCTGGTGGGGCGCACCGTGTCGGGGCTCCCGGCTCCGCTGCTCCGCGTGGATAATCCCCAGCACGGCCTGATCGCCATGCTCGAGCTGTTCCATCCGGCGCCGTCGGTTCCGCCCGGCATCCACGCGTCCGCCTGCGTCGCCGACGACGCGCGCATCGACGCCTCGGTCTCGATCGGCCCGTTCGCGGTGGTGGAGGCGGGAGCCTCGATCGGGCCGCGGAGTCAGGTGGGGGCGCTCTCCTTCGTGGGGACCCGCGCGGTCCTCGGCGAGGACGTCCGCCTGTATCCACGGGCGGTGGTCCGCGAAGGCGTGCGCGTCGGCAACCGGGTGATCGTACATCCGGGGGCGGTGCTGGGCGCCGACGGCTTCGGCTACGCGTTCGACGGACGCGCCCACCGGAAGATCCCGCAGGTGGGAGGGCTCCGCATCGAGGACGACGTGGAGATCGGGGCGAACAGCGCGATCGACCGGGCCACTCTCGGGGAGACCGTGGTGCGTCGCGGGACCAAGATCGACAACCTCGTGCAGATCGGCCACAACTGCGACGTGGGCGAAGACGTGATCCTGGTCGCCCAGGTGGGGGTCGCCGGCTCCTCGCGCATCGGCAACCGCGCGATGCTGGCCGGGCAGGTGGGCGTCGCCGACCACGTGACGATCGGCGCCGGCGCGATCCTGACCGCGCAGTCCGGCGTTCCCAGCGACGTGCCGGCGGGCGAGGTGTGGAGCGGCACCCCGAGCCGGCCCAGCGCGGCCCAGCGGCGCATCTGGGCGGGCGAGGGCCAGCTGCCCGAGCTGATCAAGCGGGTCCGCGCCCTCGAGAAGCGGGTCCGCGAGCTGGAGGCGCGGCGCTCGTGATCCATCCCACCGCGGTGATCGATCCCGGCGCGGAGCTCGCCGCCGACGTGCGGGTGGGGCCGTACTCGGTGATCGGGGGCGACGTCACCATCGGGGCCGGCGCCGAGATCGGCGCCCACGTGGTGCTGGAGGGCCGCACCCGGATCGGCGCCCGCTGCCGCATCGGCCACGGAGCCATCATCGGCGGGCTGCCCCAGGACCTGAAGTTCCGCGAGGGGACGCCGGTCGGAGTCAGCATCGGCGACGACTCGGCGGTGCGCGAGTACGTGACGATCCACCGGGCCACTCACGAGGGCCACGACACGGTGGTGGGCCGCCACTGCCTGGTGATGGCCTCGAGCCACGTCGCCCACGACTGCGTGCTCGGCGACCACGTCATCCTCATCAACTATGCCGGGCTCACCGGCCACATCACCGTCGAGGACCGCGTCACCATCGGCGGACTCACCGGCATCCGCCCGTTCGGCCGCATCGGGACCTACGCCTACATCGGGGGCTGCTCCAAGGTCACGCAGGACGTGCCGCCGTTCATCATGGTGGACGGGGCGCCCGCGGTCGCCCGCGCGGTGAACGTGATCGGCATGCGCCGCGGCGGCGTCGACGCGGCCTCGCGGCGACAGGTGCAGTCGGCCTTCCGGCTCCTCTACCGCTCCGGGCAGGCCCCCGGCGCGGCGATCCGACGGGTGAAGGAGGAGCTGGGCGATCATCCCCTGGTGGCGCGGCTCGTCGAGTTCGTGGAACAATCCAGGCACGGCATCGTTCCCGCGGCCGAGGCCGGGGGGCGGGCGCGTGCGCCAGCCGAGCCGGAGGAGATCGCGTGAGCCAGAACGGCGAGCCCAAGATCCGCGGGGCGGTGGTGGGCGCCGGCCACATGGGCCAGTACCACATCCTCGCCCTCGCCGAGATCTGGAACGTGGAGCTGGTCGGGGTGGTGGACGTGGATTTCGATCGGGCCCAGCGGGTCGCCGCGCCGTACGGCGCGCGCGCCTTCCGCGATCATCGCGAGCTCGCCGGCCTCATCGACTTCGCCACGGTGGCGGTGCCCACCGAGCAGCACTTCGCGGTGGCGCGCGACCTGATCGAGAGCGGCGTGCACGTGCTCGTGGAGAAGCCGATGACCTCCACGCTCGAGGAGGCGAAGGAGCTGTTCCGGCTCGCTCGCCAGCAGAACCGGGTGCTCCACGTGGGCCACGTCGAGCGGTTCAACGGGGCGGTGCAGGAGCTTCGCAAGATCGTGGAGCGGCCGATCCTCATCGAGTCGCGCCGGCTCGGGCCGTTCGTGCCGCGCGTGCAGAACGATTCGGTGGTCATGGATCTGATGATCCACGACATCGACATCGTCCTGAACCTGGTCGACGGCGAGCCGCGCAAGATCACCGCGGTGGGCTCGTCGGTGCACTCGCCGGTCACCGACGTGGCCACCGTGCAGATCGTCTTCGACTCGGGAGCGATGGCCACCATCACGGCCAGCCGCGCGACCGAGGAGAAGATCCGCACCCTTGCCATCACCCAGCCCGACGCCTACATCCTCCTCGACTACTCTCATCAGGACATCCAGATCCACCGTCGGGCCGCTCAGGAATACACGCTCAACCGCGAGTCGATCCGCTACCGCCAGGCGTCCTTCGTGGAGCACCTTCTCGTCCACAAGGACAATCCCTTGAAGCTGGAGATCCGCCACCTGATCTCGGCCGCCCGCGCCGCCTCGAGTCACCACGGCACGGTGGAGCTGCCCGAGGCGGACGACCTCCGATCGCTGGCCGTCGCCCTGGAGATCGAGCGGATGATCCGCGAGGGCCGGGGCGAGACCGCCTGGCCGGAGGATCTCCCGTGGAGCGCGCGCTCGGCCTGATGGCCGGGGCCGGGATCCTGCCCGGCCACGCCGCCCTGGAGGCCCGACGGCGCGGGTGGCGCGTCGCGGCCTTCGCCTTCGAGGAAGCCCCCGGCCTCGCCGAGGCCGCCGATGTGCTGATCCCGTCGACGATCACCGACATCCAGGCCGTGCTCGCCGGCCTCGCCGCTGAGCGAGTGAAGGCCGCGGTCTTCGTGGGCAAGTTCTGGAAGTCGAGTGCGCTGTCCCGGTACGATCAGGCCGACGCCGCCGGCCTCGGCCTGGCCCGCGACGGCCTCTCTGACGCCGCGCTCGGCCAGATGGTGGTGACCACCCTCGGCTCGATGGGCATCGAGGTGCTGGACCAGCGGGACTTCCTGGGCCCGTGGCTGCTTCCCGCGGGCGCGCTCACCGCGCGCACTCCGTCCGATCCCGAGTGGGAGGAGATTCACGAGGGCTTCCGGCTCGCGCGCCGACTCGCCGCCGACGGGATCGGGCAGACCGTGGTGCGGGCGCGCGGGGTGACGGTGGCGGTGGAGGCCGCGGAGGGCACCGACGAGACGATCCGGCGGGGCGGCCGCCTGGCCGGGCCGGGGGCGGTGGTGGTGAAGACGGTGGCCGACGCGCACGACTATCGCTTCGACATCCCGACCATCGGCGCGGCCACCCTCGAGGCCATGCGCGACGGCGGGGCCGTCGCGCTCGCGGTGCCCGCCGGCCAGGTCCTGCTGCTCGACCGCGAGCGAGTCATCCATGTCGCCGATGCGGCGGGCATCGCGGTGGTGAGCGTCGATGGCCAGCCCTGATCGAAGCGCGAGACCGGCGCCGATCATGCTGTCGGTCGGCGAGGCCTCCGGCGATCTCCACGGGGCCACCCTCTGCCGCGCGCTGCGCGCGCTCGAGCCGGACGTCCGCTTGGTCGGCATGGGTGGCGGCCGCATGGCCGCCGCCGGCGTGGAGGTGATCCTCGATCCCACCGCCCACGCCGCGGTCGGCACGAGCGAGGCGCTGGGGCGGATCCCCAGCCTCTATCGCGCCTATCGCCTGATGGGGCAACGACTGCGCGACGAGCGCCCGCGCGCGCTCGTGCTGATCGATTTTCCCGAGTTCAACCTGCGCCTGGCCCGCCGCGCCCGACGGGCCGGCGTGCCGGTCGTCTACTTCGTGCCGCCGCAGCTGTGGGCGTGGCGCCGGGGCCGCGTGCGGCAGATGGCGCAGCGGGTGAGCCAGGTGCTCGCGGTCTTCCCCTTCGAGGCCGCGCTCTACGAGCACCATCACATCCCGGTCGAGTTCGTGGGGCATCCGCTCCTCGACGTGCTGCCTCTCGACCTCGCCCGCGACGAGGCGCGGCGCCGTATCCAGGCCGATCCCGGCCATTCGCTGATCGGCCTGCTGCCCGGGAGCCGTCGCGAGGAGATCGCACGGCTCCTGCCGCCCATGCTGGATGCGGCGCGACGCCTGGCCGCCGCCGACGGCCGCCGCCGCTTCGTCCTCGGCCTGGCTCCGACGGTGCCGCGCGAGCAGGTGCAGGCGCATCTCCGGGCCGCGGGCGGCCCCCCGATCGAGCTGCTCAGCGGGCACACCTACGAGCTGATGGTCGCGGCCGACGTGCTGCTGATCGCCTCGGGCACCGCCACCCTCGAGGCCGCGCTGCTCGGCACCCCGATGGTGCTCTGCTATCGCGTCTCCCGCACCACCGAGCTGATCGCGCGGATGCTGACCCACGTCGAGTGGATCGGGCTGCCCAATCTCATCGCGGGCCGGGTGGTCGCACCGGAGCTGATCCAGGCTCAGGTCACCGGCGAGCGGCTCGCCGCGGAGGCCGGCCGGCTGCTCGACGAGGATCCGGTCGCCGCCACCGCCCAGCGCGCCGCGTTCAAGGAGGTGCGCGCGCGGCTGGGGGAGCCCGGCGTGGGCCGGCGCGCCGCCCTGGCGGTGCTCCGGACCGCGAGGGCGGGATGAAGCTCCCGCGGGCGCTCGCGCTCTCGGCGGGTCCGGCGGCGGGCGCGCTCGGCCTCCGCGCCCTGGCGCGCACGCTGCGCATCCGTCGCGAGGAGGACGCGGTCGCGCCGCTCTGGGCCGCGGGGGTGCCGGTGATCTACGCGGTCTGGCACGGGCGAATCTTCCTGCTGCCGTACCTCTACGGCCATCGCGGCTGCTGCGTCCTCGCGAGCCGGTCGCGCGACGGCGAGATCGTGTCGCGCCTCGTGGAGCGGTTCGGCCTCGAGCCGGTGCGGGGCTCATCCACCCGCGGCGGCGGCGAGGCCCTGCGGCTGCTCACGCGACAGCTTCGGCGCGGCCGCGAGGTCGTGGTGGTGCCGGACGGGCCGGTGGGCCCGCGCGAGGTGCTCAAGCCGGGCGTGATCGCCTTGGCGCGGCTCTCCGGCGCGCCGATCGTGCCGATGGCGGTCGGCGCCTCGCGGTACTGGCAGCTTCGCTCCTGGGACGAGTTCCACGTCCCGAGGCCGTTCGCCCGCTGCGTGATGCGCTTCGGCGAGCCCATCCGCGTCTCCGTCGACGCCGACCGCGCCGCTCAGGAGGCCGCGCGCAAGGAGGTCGAGGCCGCCCTCCGCGGCCTGACCTGGCAGGTGGACGAGGAGGCGCGCGGCTGATGTACGTCCTGTACTCCGCGGTGCTCGGCGTGGGCCTGCTCGCCTATCTGCCCGCGTTCCTGGTTCGTCGCCGCCGCGCCGGCTACGGGCGGCATCTGGGGCAACGCCTCGGCCGCATCGGCGAGGGGCTCCCCCCCGAGCCTCGCGGCTGGATCCACGCGGTCTCGGTCGGCGAATCCGCGGTGGCGGTCCCCCTGGTCGAGGGGATCCGCCGACGCTGGCCCGAGCTTTCGATCGTGGTCAGCACGATCACGCCGACCGGCGCGCGCATCGTCGCGGAGCGGCTCGCCGGCCGCGCGGCGCACCGATATTTCCCCGTCGATCTGCCGGGGCCGGTCCGGCGCGCGCTCGACGCCGCGCGTCCGCGGTTCTTCATCGCCATCGAGACCGAGCTCTGGCCCAACTTCCTACGCGCCCTCGCAGCCCGTCGCATCCCCACGATGATCGCCAACGGGCGGATCTCCGACCGCTCCTTCCGCCGCTACCATCGGGTGCGGTGGCTCATGCGGCGCGTCCTCGCCGACGTCTCGGTGTTCGCGATGCAGAGCACGGAGGACGCCCAGCGCATCATCGCGCTGGGCGCGCCGCCCGAGCGGGTGGTCGTGACCGGCAATCTCAAGAGCGATCTGCTTCCCGAGGCTTCCGACGACGCGGCGTGGCGTCAGCGGCTCGGCCTCGGCCCGGGCGACCGGCTGTGGATCGCGGGCAGCACGCATCGAGGCGAGGAGGCCCTCGCGCTCGACGC
Source organism: Candidatus Methylomirabilota bacterium (assembly GCA_035315345.1). Lineage (NCBI taxonomy): Bacteria > Methylomirabilota (SeqCode) > Candidatus Methylomirabilota bacterium. Next base: position 28,372 of record DATFYA010000021.1, on the reverse strand, counting down.
CTTCGTGCACGCGAACGCCCGATACCCGGGGCTGGCGCTGCTGCTCGCGCCCCGTCATCCCGAGCGGGCCGCTGAGGTCGAGGAGCTGATCCGCGCCCGCGGCCTCGTCGCGGTGCGCCGGAGCCGCCTGCCTCGGGACGCCGCGCGCGGGGCCATCGTCATTCTCGACACGGTGGGCGAGCTGGCCCAGCTCTACGCCCTCGCCGAGGTCGTCTTCGTCGGCGGCAGCCTCGTGCCGATCGGCGGGCACAACATGCTGGAGCCGGCGATGCGAGGCAAGCCGGTGCTCTTCGGCCCCCACACGAGCAACTTCCGTGAAGGAGCCGAGCTCCTGCAGATGAGCGGGGGCGGGCTCGTGGTCAAGGACGGCGCCGAGCTGGCGGGCGAGCTCACGCGCCTGCTGGAGGATGGCGACCTGGCGAGCCGCATGGGCCGGGCCGCGCGCGAGGCGTTCGCGGGCCGACAGGGCGCGGTGAGCGCGACGCTCGATCTGATCGCCCGTCACCTCTGGCCCGGGTCCGCGGGCGGACCGTCCCGATGACGACCCCGCGACGCGCGCCCGAAGTGCTCCTGCGACGCTACTGGGACGACCCCGACACGCCGGTGGTGACCGCCGGCCTCTCCGCGCTCAGCGTGCTCTACCGCGCCGCGCTCGCGGCCCGCGACCGGGCGTACCGCTGGGGCGTGCTGCGGACCGGCCGGCTGCCGAGCCCGGTCGTCTCGGTGGGCAATCTCACGCTCGGAGGCAGCGGCAAGACACCCACCGTGGAAGCGGTGGTGCGATCGCTCCAGGAGATCGGTCACGAAGCCGGGCGACTGCCCGCGGTGGTCAGCCGCGGCTACGGCCGCCACACCCGCGGCGTCCACGTGGTCGCCGACCGTGAGGGCATCCGCAGCAACGTGCGGACCGCGGGGGACGAGCCGCTCCTGCTGGCCGAGCGCCTGCCCGGCGTGCCGGTCGTGGTGGGGGAGAGTCGCTACGAAGCGGCGCGCGTCGCGGTGGAGCGCTGCGGCGCCACCGCCATCGTCCTGGACGACGGCTTTCAGCACCGCACCCTCGCCAAGGACCTGGAGATCGTGGTGGTGCAGGGCCGCGCCCCCTGGGGCAATGCGCGCGTCTTCCCGCGCGGGATGCTGCGCGAGCCGCTCTCCGCGCTGGCGCGGGCCCACGTGGTCGTCCTGACCAATCCCGCCGGCGCGGAGACCATCGACGCGGTGAGCCGCACCGTGCGTCGCTTCAACCCCGACGCGGCGCTGGTGACCGCGCGCTACCAGCTGCAGGACGCGGTCGAGGCGCAGAGCGGCCGTCGCGTGCCGGTCGCCGATCTGGCCGGGCGACGGCTCATGGCCTTCGCGGGCCTGGGCTCGCCGCAGGGCTTCGCCGACACGCTCGACGCCGCGGGAGTGCGCCGCGTCGGATTCGCCGAGTTCCCCGATCACCACTGGTTCACCCCGATCGATCTCGAGGAGCTGGCCCGCGAGGCCCGCGCGGCGTCCGCGCAGGGGCTCGTGACGACCGAGAAGGACTGGGTGCGCGTGCGCGACCTGCCGCGCCCCGCGCTGCCCCTGTGGGTCCTGCCGATGCGCCTGGTCATCGACGCGGGGTTGGAGGCGTGGCAGCGCCTGCTCGCGGGTACGCTCGCACCGGCCGCGCTCGGCCGGCCGCGGTCATGAGCGGGGCCGCCGCCGGATCGTCTCTCGAGCTGGTCGTGGTGCGCACTCCCAACTGGCTGGGCGACACCGTGATGGCGCTGCCCATGCTGGCGGCGCTGCGGGCCGCCCGGCCCGATGCGCGCATCACCTTGATCGGCCGGTGGGCCACGCTCCTCGCCGGGCAGGGCGTGGCCGACGCGCTCCTGCCGTACCCGAGCGCGCGGACCGATCGCCGGCATCTCGCGTCGGCGGTCGCCCACGAGCCGCCCGACGTCGCGATCCTGCTACCCGGGTCGTTCGAATCCGCCTTCGCGGCGCGGCGCTGGGGTGCGCGCCGCCGCATCGCCTATGCCAGCGACGGGCGCGGCTTCTTCCTCACCGACGCGCTGCCGTTGCCGTCGCCGCGTCGGCATCAGGTCGACGAGTACGCCGCGCTCCTGGCGCCCCTGGGCATCGCGGATGTCGCGGGCGTGCCGCAGTGGACGCTCGCGAAGAGCGGGGCCGCCGACGCGGAGGTCGACGGGCTCCTCGCTGCGGCCGGCCTCGATGGCGGCGGACCGCTCATCGGTCTGCATCTCGGCGCCGCCTTCGGCAGCTCCAAGCTCTGGCCGGCCGAGGCCTACGGCCGGCTCGCCCGCTTCCTGATCGACGACGGCTTGCGACCGGTCCTGCTCGGCACGAGCGATGACGCGGCCACCGCGGCGGGGGTCGCGCGGGCGGCCGGCGCGGACGTGGCGTCGCTCGTCGGCCGCGATCGGGTGGCGCTCCTGCCGCGGCTGCTGGCGCGGCTCCGCTGTCTGGTGAGCGGGGATACCGGGGTCGCCCACCTGGCGGCCGCGGTCGGCGTGGCCACCGTGACCCTGTTCGGGCCGAGCGATCGCCGGCTCACCGCGCCACGGGGCGGGACCGCGCGCGTCCTCGACCGCGAGGTGCCCTGCTCGCCGTGCTTCCGGCCCACCTGTCCCATCGATCACATCTGTCTGAGGCGGATCGAGCCGGAGACGGTGCGCGACGAGGTGAGGAGCGTGGTGGCATGACGAAGACGGTCCTGCACACCGAAGCCTCGCCGGGACTCGGTGGGCAGGAGGTGCGCACGCTCAACGAGTCGCGCTGGACCGCGGAACGGGGCTGGCGGGTGCTGCTCGCCTGCCAGCCGGACGGCCGCCTCGTCGGCCGCGCGCGGGAGGCCGGCGTCGAGACGGTGGCGGTGCGGATGCGCGGGGCCTTCGACCCGCGCGCGCTGACCGCGCTGGTCCGGCTGATCCGGCGCGAGCGCGTGAGCCTGGTGCACACCCACAGCTCGATCGACGGCTGGCTGGCCGGCATGGCCGCGCGCATCTGCCGGGTGCCGGTGGTGCGCACGCGGCACGTGTCGATCGCGATCCGGCGCGGGCCGAACCCGGTCTACCGCTGGCTCGCCGATCGCGTGATCACCAGCGGCGAGGCGATCCGGCGCCTGGTGCTGGACGCCGGCGTGCCCGCGGAGCGGGTGATCGCAATCCCGGCCGGCGTCAATCTCGACGCCTTCAAGTTCGGCGGGCGATCGCCCGCGGTCGTTCGCGAGCTCGACCTGGGCGCGCCGGTCGTCGGATCGGTCGCGATGTTCCGCGGCTCGAAGGGGCACGCCCAGCTGCTCGAAGCCTTCGCGACGGTGCACGCCAAGCGCCCGGGCGCCTCGCTGCTCCTGGTCGGCGACGGCCCACGCCGGGCCTGGGTCGAGCAGCTCGCGCGCGACGCGAAGCTCTCCGACGCGGTGGTCTTCACCGGCTTCCGACCCGACGTGCCGGCTCTGCTCGGCGCGATGGACTGCTTCGCCCTGGCCTCGACCCGCACGGAGGGCGTCCCCCAGGCGCTGCTGCAGGCCTTTGCGGTCGGCGTGCCGGTGGTGGCCAGCCGCATCGGCGGCATTCCCGAGGTGGTCGGCGACGGCGAGACCGGGCTGCTGGTGGAGAGCGGGTCGGTGGAGGCGCTGGCCGCCGCGATCCTGCGCGTGCTCGACGATTCCGACGCGGCCGCGCGTCGCGCCCGCGCGGCCCGCGCGCTGGTGGAGCGACGCTTCTCCCACGAGGCCTCGATCACGCGCCTGCTCCGCCTCTACGACGAGCTGCTCGCGTGATGGCGACGCGGCCGCTCACCATCCTCCACCTCGTGGCCAACCGCTGGTGGACGGGCAGCGCCGAGCCGGTCATTCGGCTCTCCACCGGCCTGCGCGCCCGCGGGCACCGCGTCCTGCTCGGGCTGATCGCGGGCGACCGCTTCGAGCAGAAGGCGCGCGAGGCGGGATTCGAGCCGCTGGGCGGCCTCTCCCTCGAGGTGCGCGGCAATCCGTTCCTCGCGCTGGCCGACCGCCGGCGCGTGCGTGAGATCGTGCGGGCCCACGACGTGGACGTGATCCACACTCACCACTCGCACGATCACTGGCTCGGCTGGCTCGCGCGCGGGCCGGCCGCGCTCGTCCGCACCTTCCACAATCGCCGCGCGGTGCGCAGCGGCTGGCCCACCACCGCGCTCTACCGGCGCACCGACTCCCTGATCGCGGTGAGCCGTGAGATCGAGGAGAGCGCTCGCCACGCGGGCATTCCGACCGACCGGCTCGCGCGGGTCGACGGCGTGGTGGACCTGTCCCGCTTCGGGGACGGCGACGGTGGCGCGGCGATTCGCAAGGAGTTCGAGCTGGGCGACGCGCCGGTGCTGGGCTGCGTGGCCCGTCTGGCCGCCCGGCGCGGTCATGAGCAGCTCATCCGCGGCTTCCAGCAGGTCCTCGTCGATCATCCGCGTGCCCGGCTCCTGCTGGTGGGCAAGGGCGAGGGCCGGGCGCGGCTCGAGACGCTGGTGACCGAGCTGGGCCTCGGCCGGGAGGTGCTCTTCGCCGGCTACCGCGACGCGGACCTGCCCGGCGTGCTCGCCGCCCTCGACACCTTCGCGCTCATGGGCGCGGGCTCCGACGAGTCCTGCCGGGCCGCGCTGGAAGCGATGGCCGCGGCCCGGCCCGTGGTGGGCCGACGCGTGGGCGCGCTGCCGGAGACGGTGGTGCACGGCGTGACCGGTCTCCTCGTAGACGACGACCGGCCCGAATCGGTGGCGGCCGCGCTGCGCGCGCTGCTGGCCGATCCGGCGCGCGCGGCCGCGATGGGCCGGGCCGGCCTGGAGCGGGCGCGGGCCCTCTACGGCCCCGACGCGCACGCCGCGCGCGTGGAGGAGATCTACGCGGCGGCGCGGCGGCGGCGGGGACCCGCCGGGCCGGGCGCGTGACTATCCGGCAGATCGTGTCGTGCCGGGGCTGGTCGTCGGACGCGTACTGGGCGGCCCGCGTGTCGGTGGAGCTGCAGCGGGCGGGTCACGACGTGGCGCTCGTCTGCAAGCGACGCAGCGAGTCGCGGGTGATCCGGCGGGCGCGCGCGGCCGGCGTGACGCGTGTCGAGACGCTGGAGCTGGCGAGCGGCGTGAAGCCGATCGCGGACTCGATGGATCTGCGGCGGATGATCCGGTGGCTGCCCGAGACGGACGTGCTCCACGTCCATCGCGGCAAGGAGCACTGGCTGGCCGCGCTGGCCAACCGGCTGTCCGGGGTGCGCCGGCCCCTCGTGCGCACCCGTCACATCGTGCTGCCGGTGCGGCCGCATGCGCTGAATCGCTGGCTCTACAACCAGGCCACCGACCTGGTGGTGACCGTGACCGAGGCCATCCGGCTCCAGCTGGTGGCGGCCGGGCTCGGTCCCGCGGATCGCGTCGTGGCGCTGCCCGGGGGAGTGGACACGGATCGGTTCCAGGCCGACGCGACGCGCTCGGCCACCGGCGGGCTTCGCGCCACGCTGCCCGACGTGTCGCCGGACACGCCGCTGGTCGGCCTCGTGTCGGGCCTTCGCGTGATGAAGGGGCACCAGACCGTGATCGAGGCGGCGACACGACTGGCCGAGGCCGGCCATCGGTTCCATCTGGTCCTGATCGGCCAGGGGGCGCTGCAGGAGCGGGTGCGCGACCTCGTGCAGGCCGCGGGTCTTCCCGGCTACACGTCGATGCTCGGCTTCGTGGACGATCTGCCCGCGGCGATGAGCACGCTCGACGTCGGCGTCTACTCGGCGCTCGAATCCGACGGCATGTCGCGCGTGCTGTTCGAGTATCTCGCGGCCGGGGTCCCGGTGGTGGCGACGCGGGTCGGGGTCGTGCCCGAGATTCTCGCCGACGATCGCACCGCGCTGCTCGTGCCCGCCGGTGAGCCCGCGGCGATGGCCGCGGCCATCGGCCGCCTGCTGCGGGACCGCGTGCTGCGGCGAGAGCTGGGCGGGGCCGGTGCCGCGCTGGTGCGGGCCCGCTATTCCGGCCAGCGGCTCGCCGAGCGGCTGACCACGCTCTACCGGTCGCTGGACCGGGACCGCGCGGCGAGCCGATCGTGAAGGTCTCGATCCTGTGCTTCGACGTGTCGGACAATGCGGTGGGGCGTGCGTGGCTCCTGGCGCGCCTGCTGGAGCCGATCGGCGCCGTGGAGATCGTGGGGCCGCGGTTCGGCGCGTCGGTGTGGGAGCCCCTGGCGGAGGAGCGCGTGTCCATCCGCTCGGTGCCCGGCGGCAGGCTGCCCGGGTTCCTGACGCAGCTGCCGGCGCTCGGGCGCCTGGCCGACGGTGACGTCCTCTACGCCTCCAAGCCGCGGCTGACCAGCGCGGGCGTGGGATATCTCGGCCGCCTCGCCCGCGGGCGGCCCCTGCTGCTCGACATCGACGACTGGGAGACGGGATTCTTCCTGCGCGGCGGCTTCTGGGGAACGGTCGGCCGCGCTCTGAATCTTTCGAATCCGCGGGGTTTTACGTGGACGTGGCTCATGGAGCGACTAAGGGGTATCGCTGATGGGATCACCGTGGCGTCGCGCTTCCTCGAGCAGCGCTTCGGCGGCGTGCTGATCCCCCACGTGCGTGATACCGACCGCTGGGCTCCTGACCGTGCCGACCCGCAGCCGGTCCGCGAGCGCCTTGGAGCCGCCAAGGGACCGGTGGTGATGTTCCTCGGCACGCCACGCACCTACAAGGGCGTCGACGACCTGGCCGCCGCGGTGAGCCGGCTGGGGCGCCCGCACGTCACGCTGGCGCTCGTCGGCACCGACCCCGGCTCCGAGACGGGACGGGCGCTCCTCGCGCGCCATCCCGCCGTGCGCCTGATCGGGCACGTGCCGATCGGCCAGGTCCCGTCCTACCTGGCCGCCGCCGACGTGGTGGTGGTGCCGCAGCGGGACAGCAGCGACACCCGCGGGCAGGTGCCCGCCAAGCTCTTCGATGCAATGGCCCTGGGCCGGCCGGTGGTCTCCACCCGTGTATCCATGATCCCCGAGATCCTGGACGGCTGCGGGCTGCTCGTCGAGCCCGGCGACGTCGGCGCGCTGGGCGCCGCGATCGGCCGGCTGCTGGATCGGCCGGACGAGGCGCGCGCGCTCGGCGCGGCGGCGCGACATCGCGTGGTCGAGCGCTACAGCTTCGAGTCGGCCCGCCGGGCCCTGTTCCCGCTGGTCGAGCGCGTGCGGGCGCGACGATGAAGGTCGGGCTGATCTGCCGGCCGTTCTCCTTCCACGGCGGCGTCGAGACGGCCACCGCGGGACTGGTACACGGCCTCGTCGCGGCCGGACATCTGGTCGAATTGATCAGCACGTCGCGGCAGCCCGACGTCCCCGGCATCCCGGTGCGCCGGGTGCCGGTGATCCGCCACCCCTCCATGCTGCGGCTGCTGTCGTTCGCGCTGGCGGCCCGGAGCGCGGCGAGGCGGGGCGGCTTCGACATCGTGCAGAGCCACGAGCGCGGCTTCCGCCAGGACGTCTACCGGGCCGGCGAGGGCTCGCACCGCGCCTACCTCGAGGCGATGGGTCGGAGCGCCGGGCTCGATCCGTACCACCGGCTGGTCTGCGCTCTCGAGCGGCGGATCTTCGAGCTGCGCGCCGCGCGGCACGTCGTGGCCATCTCGGCGCGGGGCAAGGCCGACATCCAGGAGCGCTACGACACCGATCCGGACCATCTCACCGTCGTCTACAACGGCGTCGATCTGGAGCGCTTCCATCCCGCCAACCGGATGCGCCACCGCGCGCGCACCCGCGCCGCCCTCGGCATCACCGCGCGCGCGTGGATGGTGCTCTTCGTCGGATCCGGCTTCGAGCGCAAGGGCCTGGGGCCGCTCATCCGCGCCTTCGCCACCCTCGCCGACGACGACAGCCGCCTGGTCGTGACCGGCAAGGGGAACGTGCCGCGCTACGAGGCGCTCGCCGCCCGCCTCGGGATCGACGGCCAGGTGACCTGGACCGGGCCCGTCCCCGACGTGGAGAAGCTCTACGCGGCGGCCGACGTGGTGGCGCTGCCCGCGCTCTACGAGCCGTTCGGCAACGTGCACCTGGAAGCGCTGGCCTCGGGGGTGCCCGTGCTCAGCAGCGCGGGCGCGGGCGGCTCCGAGGTCATTCAGCAAGGAGAGAACGGGTGGGTGGTAGGCGAGCCCGATGCCGCGGCGATCGCCGAGGGGCTGGCTGCGCTGCGCGAGACGCCGGCCGGGGGGTGGGCCGAGCGGGTACGGCCGACGGTGGAGAGCTTCACCTATGCTGCCCAGGCCGAAGGCTTCACCGAGATCTACCGCCTCCTGCGCGGCTGAGCCGTCCGGTCGAGCCGGACACTCCGTCCAAACTACCGATTTTCATTGATCATTCGGTAGCCCGGCATTACACTGCGAGGCAATGTCGGTCGGACGCGAGCAGTCGAGGCCCGCCGTGTTCATGGACCGGGACGGGTGTCTGACCGAGGAGGTAGGCTACGTCAATCATCCGGGCCGGATCCGCCTGCTGCCGCGCACCGCGGCAGCCGTGCGCCGCCTCAACCAGGCCGGCGTGGCGGCGGTGATGGTGACGAACCAGGCCGGCGTGGCGCGCGGCTACTTCCCCGAGGCGGTCCTGCACGCGGCCAATGCCCGCATGTGCGGCGAGCTGGAGGCGGCCGGGGCGCGGCTGGACGGCCTGTACGTCTGCATGCATCATCCGAGCGAGGGCCGGCCGCCCTATCGGACCGAGTGCGACTGCCGCAAGCCGCGGCCCGGCCTCATCAAGCGCGCCGCGACCGAGCTGGGCCTCGATCTCGGGGCCTCGGTGATGATCGGCGACAAGCTCTCCGACGTGGCGGCGGCCCACGCGGCGGGCACCGCGGGCGTCCTCGTGCTCACCGGCTACGGCCGCGGCGAGTGGGAGTACCAGCGCGACGCGCAGGCGGTGAACCCCGACCACGTGGCGGAAGATCTGCTCGACGCGGTCGATTGGGCGCTCGGCCGCATGGACGCGAGGCGCTGACGTGTTTCCGATGAAGCGGCTGCGCGAGGCGCTCGCCCGGATGCCGGGCCGGCGCGTGGTCGTCGTGGGCGACCTCATCTCCGACGAGTATCTCTACGGTAAGCCCGCGCGCATCTCCCGCGAGGCCCCGGTCCTGATCCTGCGCTTCACCGACCGCGAGGTCCGCTTGGGCGGCGCTGCGAACGCCGCGCACAACGTCCATGCGCTCGGCGCCACCGTGCTGCCGGTGGGCCTGCTCGGCCAGGACGGCGCGGGCGACGAGGTCGACGCGCTCTTCCGCCAGGCCGGCATGAGCACCGACGGCATCTCGCGCGAGCCGGGACGGCTCACCCCGGTGAAGACGCGGATCATGGCCGGCGGCTACCAGGCCACGCGCCAGCAGGTGGTGCGCCTCGACCGCGAACCCGACGTCACGATCAGCGGCGTCGCCGAGGCGCGGCTCATCGAGCGCGTGCGCGGGCTGGGCGCCACCGCGGACGGCTTCCTGGTCTCCGACTACGGCTACGGCACGGTCACTCCGCGCGTCTACGAGACCGTACTCGAGATGGCCCGGGCGCGCCAGGCGCCGATCACGGTGGACAGCCGCTACGATCTGCCGCGATTCCGGGGCGCCACCGCGGCCACCCCCAACGAGCCCGAGGTCGAGGCGCTCGCCGGCGCCGAGCTGGCCGATGAGCCCGCGGTGGAGAAGGCGGGGCGCGCGGTGCTCGAGCGGCTCGACGCGCGCCTGCTGCTGCTCACCCGCGGCAGCCGGGGCATGGCCCTCTTCGAGCGTGAGGGGCCGGTCACGTTCATGCCCATCCACGGCAGCGACGAGATCGCCGACGTCACCGGCGCGGGAGACACCGTGATCGGCACGTTCACGGTGGCCCTCGCCGCGCAGGCGACGCCCGGGGAAGCGGCGTGGCTCGCCAACGTCGCGGGCGGGGTGGTGGTGATGAAGCGCGGCACCGCCACCGTCTCGATTCCCGAGCTGCTGGCCGCGCTCGCGAGCGATGGCGGACGTCCTCGACGTTGAGGCGGCCGGCCGTCTCGCCTCGAGCTGGCGCGCGCAGGGCAAGCGCCTGGTCCTGGCCAACGGCTGCTTCGATCTCCTCCACGTGGGCCACGTGCGCTATCTCCGCGCGGCGCGGGCGCTGGGCGACGCGCTCGTGGTGGGCCTCAACTCCGACGCGTCGGTGCGGCGCCTGAAGGGCGCGGGCCGCCCGGTGATGCCGGCGGTCGAGCGGGCGGAGCTGGTGGCCGCGGTGAGCGGGGTGGACGCAGTGGTGATCTTCGAGGAGGACAGCGCCGACGCCCTCATCGCGCGCCTGCGTCCCGACGTACACGCCAAGGGCACCGACTACACCGCGCAGACCGTGCCCGAGCGCTCCACCGTCGAGTCGGTGGGCGCGAAGGTGGCGATCGCGGGCGATCCCAAGACCCACTCCACCAAGGACCTCATCGCCACCATCCTCGACCGCTTCGGCCGGCGACCCCGATGACCCAAGCGCCCGCAAGCCGCACCGACCCGTCCGCCACCGGGGGAGTGCGGGGGCCATGTCCGGGCCCCCGCAGATGAAGATGGACAGTCCGATCAGCTCGCGCGCGACGTGGCATGGTGCGGGGGCCATGTCCGGGCCCCGCAGATGAAGGTTGCCATCGTGAAGCTGTCGTCGCTCGGCGATGTGATCCACGCGCTGCCGGTGGCGCGCGCCCTGCGTCGCGGCGTCCCGCGGCTGCATCTGACCTGGATCGTGGAAGCGCGAGAGTACGCGTTGCTCGACGGGCATCCCGATCTCGACGTGGTGATGCCGGTCGACACGCGGCTCTGGCGCCGCCTCATCCGGCGTCCCGCGGGCGCGCGGCAGGTGCTGGGCAAGGTGCGCCGGCTGCGCGGCCGGATCCGCGCCGCCCGCTTCGACGTGGCGCTGGATCTGCAGGGCCTCATGAAGAGCGGCCTGCTCACCGCGTACACCGGCGCGCCGCTGCGCATCGGCTTCAGCGCCGATCACTGCCGCGAGCGGCTGAACTGCCTCTTCACCAACCGGCGCGTGCGGCCGCCCGCCCGCGCGGTCCACGTGGTCGACCAGTACCTGTCGCTGCTCGCGCCGCTCGGCGTGGATCCCGGGCCGGTGGAGTTCCACGTCCCGATCCCGCCGGCCTCCACGCGGCGCATGGACGAGTTCCTGGGCGAGCAGGGCGTCAAGCGGCGCGATCTGCTGGTGGCGATCAACCCCGGCGCGGGGCGCGACAACAAGCGATGGCCGGTGGAGCACTTCCGCGCACTCGCCGAGCGGCTGGCCCAGGAGCCGAACATCCGCATCCTGCTCCTCTGGGGCCCCGACGAGGTCCACATGGCCCGACAGATCCGCGACGGCCTGGCCGCCCGCGCGATCCTCGCCCCGCCGACGGACCTGCACGAGCTCGCCGCGATCCTGCGCCGCGCCGCGCTGATGGTGGCCAACGACACCGGCCCCCTCCATCTCGCCGCCGCTCTCGGCACTCCGAGCCTCGGCCTGTTCGGCCCGACCCGGGCCGAGCGCAACGGCCCGTACGGCGCGCACGGTCGCGGCGTGCAGAGCCCGGACGGGACCATGGCGGGCCTGGATCCGCGACTCGCGATCGACGCCGCGCTGCCGCTGCTCGCCGCGCCGAGCCTCGAGCCGTGAGCCGCGTCACCGTGACCGTCATCGCCTGGAACGAGGAGGAGCGTCTGCGCGCCTGCCTGGAGAGCGCGGCCTGGGCCGACGAGATCGTGGTGGTGGACGCGGAGTCCGTGGACAAGACGGTGCAGATCGCCCGCGAGTTCACCGACAGGGTCTCGGTGCGCGCGTGGCCCGGCTTCGCGAACCAGAAGAACTTCGCCATCGCGCAGGCCACGTGCGACTGGATCCTGTCCCTCGACGCCGACGAGCGGGTGACCCCCGAGCTGCGCGAGCGCGTGCAGGCCATCGTCAAGAACGACGGGCCAGCCGACGGCTACTCGATTCCCCGGCGCAACATCTTCTGGGGGCGGTGGGTGCGGCACGGCGGCCTCTATCCCGACTACCAGCTGCGCCTGTTCCGGCGCGCGGCCGGGAGATTCGTCGAGAACGCGGTGCACGAGTCGGTGACCGTGGCGGGCCAGGTGGAGACGCTGGCCGAGCCGCTCCTGCACCACTCCTACAAGGATCTCGAGGATTTCGTGCGCCGCTCCAATCGCTACTCGACCCTCTCGGCCCAGGACTGGATCCGGCGGGGGAAGGCGGTCGGCCTGTCGAGCCTGGTGACGCGGCCCCTCGGACGCTTCTTTTCCATGTACATTGTGCAGCGAGGCTTCCTGGACGGCTGGCGCGGGTTCGTGCTCGCCGTCCTCTACACCGAGTACGTCTTCCTGCGCGTGGCGAAGGTGTGGGAGGCGCAGCGGGCGCGGAAGTCCAGAGGGGGCGACCAGAAGTCATGACCGGATCGCGGGACCGCGTGCTATCGGGGATGCGTCCGACCGGACAGCTGCACCTCGGCAACTACCTCGGAGCGCTCGAGAACTGGGTGAAGCTCCAGGACCAGTTCGAGTGCTTCTACTTCGTGGCCAACTGGCACGTGCTGACCACGAACCCGGGCGGAACCGCCGAGGTGCCGGGCGACACCGTCGAGATGGGCGCGGACTGGCTGGGCGCCGGCCTCGATCCCGAGCGGTCCACCCTCTTCATCCAGTCGCTGGTGCCCGAGCACGCCGAGCTGCACCTGCTCTTCTCGATGGCCACGCCGGTGGGCTGGCTCGAGCGCGTGCCGACCTACAAGGAGATGGTGGAGCAGCTCGGGCTGGAGTCGCCCTCCTACGGGCTGCTCGGCTATCCGCTGCTGCAGGCCGCCGACATCCTCATGTACAAGGCCCAGTGGGTGCCGGTCGGGGCCGACCAGGTGCCGCACATCGAGCTGACTCGCGAGGTGGCGCGCCGGTTCAACCACACCTGGAAGCCGGTGTTCCCGGAGCCGCAGGCCCGGCTCACCCAGATTCCCAAGGTGCCGGGGACGGACGGCCGCAAGATGTCGAAGTCATACGGCAACGCCATCTACCTGTCCGACACGAGCGCGGAGATCACCACCAAGATCAAGCCGATGGTCACCGATCCGGCGCGCAAGCGCCGCTCGGACCCCGGCAATCCGGACGTGTGCCCGGTCTTCGACCTGCACCGGATCTTCACCCCGGACGGTCCCCGCGCCGGGGTCGCGCAGGGCTGCCGCACCGCGGGCATCGGCTGCCTCGACTGCAAGGCGGTGCTGCTCGAGCACATGCTGCCGCCGCTGGCCGAGATCCGCGAGCGACGGCAGCGCTTCGTCGACAAGCCGGCCGAGATCGTCGAGATCCTCCGCGAGGGCTCCAAGCGCGCCCGCGCCCACGCGATCGACACCATGAACCAGGTGCGCGACGCCATCCACCTCGAGCCATGACGATCCAGAGCGCCGCACGGAGGGTCCGCGGCCTGGGGGAGTGCGGGGGCCATTTCTGGGCCCGACGCGATCCATGTAGGGCCGCCCTGCTCGCGCGCGCTGCCACCACGAATGTCCGCGGCGTGGGGGAGTGCGGGGGCCATTTCTGGGCCCCCGCATTGAATAGATGAGCGCGCCCGAAACAACCACCCAAGGTGCCTCCGCGGACTCCGCCGGCCTGACCGTCCGCCTCGAGTCCTTCGTGGGGCCGCTCGACCTGCTGCTCCATCTCTGCCGCACCAACGAGATGGACCTCTCGCGGCTCTCGCTGCGCACGATCACCGACCAGTACCTGAGCCATCTCGAGGCGGTGCGCTTCCAGGACCTGGAAGTGGCGGGCTCGTTCATGGTCATGGCCGCGACGCTGATCTATCTCAAGTCCAAGCTGCTCCTGCCCGCCAATCCGGACGACCCGGAGGAGGCCCTCGACGAGGAGGGCGAGCTGCTCAAGCGCGAGCTCGAGGAGCGGCTTCGCGAGTACGCGCGGGTGAAGGCCCTCGGCACCTGGCTCTCCGAGCGCGAGTCCGAGCAGAGCCTGATCTTCGGGCGTACCACCGCGGAGCTGCCGCCGCCCGAGGACATCCCGCTCGAGGACCTCTCGGTGCACCTGCTGCAGCGGGCGATGCAGCGCCTCATCGAGGACCAGAAGCGCAGCCGGCCCCGGCAAATCGAGGCGAACCCGCTGTCCGTCCTCGAGCGCATGACCGAGATCATGGACCTGCTCCGCAGCACGTGGTCACTCCTCTTCTCCTCGGTGGCGGGCGCCGAGCGGGTGCGGGCGGAGTGGGTGGTGACGCTGCTCGCCCTGCTGGAGCTGGTGCGGCTCGGCCAGGCGCGGGCCCGCCAGGCCGATCTCTTCGGCGAGATCGTCATCGAGCGCCACGCAGTGAGCGTGCGGGAGCCGGCGCCCCTCGCCGAAGGCGCGGCCGATTCCGACGAGCCGCGCCCGGTCGACGGAGTCGCCACCGCGACCCCGGCCGGAGAACCGAGCCCCGAACAGGGAGAATCCCCGGATGCCTGAGCCCATGGACGTCGTGGAAGCCCTGCTGTTCGCCTCGGACACGCCGGTGGAGGCCGAGCGCATCCAGGAGGTGCTCGACCTGGAGTCCGCCGCGGTCGCGCGCGAGCTGGTGGACGGCCTGCGGGCCCGGCTCGACGCCGAGGGCCGCGCGCTGCAGGTGATGGAGGTCGCGGGCGGCTTTCGGCTGGTGACGCGGCCCGAGCTCGCGCCCTGGCTCGTCAAGCTCGCGCGCAGCCGCACCCGCTCGCGCCTCTCGCGCCCTTCGCTTGAGACGCTGGCCATCATCGGCTATCGCCAGCCGGTGTCGCGACCCGAGGTCGACGCCATTCGCGGCGTCAACTCGGAGGCGGTGCTCGACAACCTCCTCGAGCGGCGCATGATCCGCATCGCCGGCCGCAAGGAGTCGCCCGGCCGCCCCTTCCTCTACGAGACCACCCGCGAGTTCCTGGTGGCCTTCGGGCTCCGCGATCTCGGCGACCTGCCCAAGGTGGAGGGCGAGCTGATCGTGCCGGAGCTGGCCGAGAGCGCGGCCGCGCAGCTGCCCGATCCCGGCCCCGAGGCGCCCGCGCCCGAGCCCGCACAAGGAGAGACCGCCGCTGCCGCCGATACGTCTGAGCAAGATCCTGGCTCAGGCGGGGATCGCGTCACGGCGAGCAGCTGAAGGGCTGCTCGCGGAAGGACGCGTCACCGTCAACGGCGCGGTCCGGCTCGAGCCGGGCGCGCAGGCGGACCCCGAGGCCGACCGCATCGCGGTGGACGGGCGCCCGCTGCCCGGGCGCGCGCCGCTCCTGCATCTGCTGCTGCACAAGCCGCGCGGCTACGTCACCACCCGGCGCGATCCGACCGGTCGGCCCGTCGTGCTGGATCTCCTGCCCCCGCACGCGCGCGGGCTCTATCCGGTCGGACGCCTCGACTTCGACACCGAGGGCCTGCTGCTCCTCACCAACGACGGCGAGCTGGCCAACCACCTCCTGCATCCGCGCTACGAGATCCCGCGCGTGTACGAGGCGGAGGTCGAGGGCCGCGTCACCGAGGCGGATCTGCCGCGCTGGCGACGCGGCGTCACGCTCGACGACGGGCCGGCGGTGCCCCACCGCGTGACGCGCCTGTCCGCGGGTGCGCGCTCCACGTGGCTCAGCGTGACCTTCGCGGAGGGGCGCTACCGCGAGGTGAAACGCTACTGCAAGGCGCTTGGCCACCCGGTGCGCCGGCTGAAGCGCGTGCAATTCGGGCCGCTTCGCCTCGGCGATCTCCCTCCGGGGGCTCATCGCGTGTTGACGAACGCGGAGCGCAGCGCGCTTGACAGCCTCCGTGGGGGGTAGCATACTGCCCGGGGTCAAGCGACCGATGTGCTTCAGGAGCCCCCGATGAACCTGGACGATTGGCGATCCAGGATCAACAGCCTCGACGAAGAGATCCTCAAACTCCTCAACCAGCGCGGTACCGCCGCCCTCCGGATCGGCGAGCTCAAGAGGCAGCAGGGTCTTCCGTACTTCATTCCCGAGCGCGAAGCCCAGGTCCTCGACCGTCTGGTCGCGATGACCGAGGGGCCGCTGGGGGGCGACGCCATCCGCGCCATCTGGCGCGAGATCCTGTCCGCCTCCCTCGCGCTCGAGCATCCGCTGCGGGTCGCGTATCTGGGCCCGCCCGGCACCTTCAC
Organism: Candidatus Methylomirabilota bacterium; assembly: GCA_035315345.1. Classification (NCBI taxonomy): domain Bacteria; phylum Methylomirabilota (SeqCode); species Candidatus Methylomirabilota bacterium. Next base: position 12,286 of record DATFYA010000021.1, on the reverse strand, counting down.
CCACCAGGCGGCCACCCGGCGCTTCGGCTCCTCCACGCAGCTCCAGCCGGTGCGCACGATCGCGGAGATCTTCGACGAGGTGGAGCGGGGACGCGCCGAGTTCGGCGTCGCGCCGGTCGAGAACTCGACGGACGGGGCGGTCAGCGTCACCCTCGACCGGCTCATCGATTCCGACGTGACGATCACCGGCGAGATGACGCTCGACATCTCGCAGCATCTCATCTCGCGAGCGACCGAGCTGGGCGAGGTGAAGCGGGTGTGCTCGCATCCCCAGGGGCTGGCCCAGTGCCGCGCCTGGCTCGCCACGCATCTGCCGGAGGCGGTCACCGAGGAGACGCCGTCCACCGCGGCGGCGGTGGAGCGCGCGCGCGACGACGCCACCGTGGCCGCCGTCGCCTCCGACATGGCCGCCGCCGTGCACCGGGTGCCGATCCTGCGCCCGCGCATCGAGGACAACCCGGCGAACTCCACGCGCTTCCTGGTCATCGGACGCCGTCCGGTGTCCCCGACCGGCCGCGACAAGACCTCGATCCTCTTCTCGATGAAGAACGAGCCGGGCGTGCTCTTCAGCATCCTGCAGCCGTTCGCGGTGGCGCGGCTGAACCTGACCAAGATCGAATCCCGACCGACGAAACGTCGCCCCTGGGAGTACGTCAACTTCGTGGACTTCGAGGGGCATTGCGACACCGAGAACGTCCGGAGCGTGCTGGCCGAGGTGCGGCAGCGCTGCCAGTTCCTGAAGATCCTCGGCTCGTATCCGGCCGCATGAGGAGACCCGAATGAGCGTGTCCTGGGAGTCCCTCGCCAACGATCACATCCTGGGCATCGCGCCCTACGAGCCCGGCAAGCCCATCGAGGAGCTGGAGCGCGAGCTGGGCATCAGCGACGTCATCAAGCTCGCCTCCAACGAGAATCCGCTGGCTCCGTCGGACCGGGTCATGAAGGCGATGGCCACCGCGCTGAACCACGTCAACCGCTACCCGGACGGGAGCGGCCACTACCTGCGGCAGGCCATCGGGCGGCGGCACGGGCTCACCGCCGAGCACGTCATCCTCGGCAACGGCTCCAACGACCTCATCGAGCTGATGGTGCGCGCGTTCTTGCGGCCGGGAGAGGAAGCGGTGATCCCGCATCCCTCCTTCGTGGTCTACCCGATGATCGTGCAGGCGGTGGGCGGCATCCGGGTGGTGGTCACCCTGAAGGATCAGCGCCTCGATCTGGAGGCGATGGCCCGGGCGATCACCCCGATGACGAAGATGGTGTTCATCGCGAATCCGAACAACCCCACCGCCACCATCGTGACCGCCGACGAGGTCGAGCACTTCATGGCGCGGCTCCCCGACAAGGTCATCGTGGTGTTCGACGAGGCCTACCTCGAGTTCGCGCAGGGGCCCGACTTCCCCGATTCGCTGGCCTATCTCAAGCAGGGGCGCAAGGTGGCCTCGCTGCGCACCTTCTCGAAGGCGGCGAGCCTGGCCGGCCTGCGGGTCGGCTACGGGGTGGCCGATCCCGATTGCATCGCGCTCCTCAACCGCATCCGGCAGCCCTTCAACGTCAACTCGGTGGCCCAGGCCGCCGCCCTCGCCGCGCTCGAGGACGATTCGCACGTGGTCGAGTGCCTGCGCATGATCGAGGCCGGCCGCGCGTACCTCACCCAGGAGTTCACCGCAATGGGCCTCCGCTACGCGCCCTCGCGCGCCAACTTCATTCTGGTCGACGTGGGACGGAGCGCGAGCGAGGTCTTCCACTGGCTGCTGAAGGAGGGCGTCATCGTGCGCCCGATGACGAGCTTCGGCATGGAGAGCGCGCTGCGGGTGACGGTGGGGACGCCGGAGGAGAACCGCCGCTTCGTGAAGGCGTTGAAGAAGGTGCTCGCGGGGGCCAAGGGCGCGTGATTCGACGCCTCGCTCTCGTCGGGCTCGGGCTGCTGGGCGGATCGGTCGCGAAAGCGGCCCGCGCGGACGGCCTGGCCGACGAGATCGTGGCGGTGGGCCGCGATCGCACCCGGCTCGAGCCGGCGCTGCGCGACGGGGTGGTGGATCGCATCAGCACCCGTCTCGAGGAGGGCGTGGCCGGCGCCGACTTCTGCCTGCTCGCCACGCCGGTCGCGACCCTCACCGCGCTGCTGCCGGTGGTGTGGCACGCGCTGCCCGGCGACGCGGTGCTGACCGACGTGGGCAGCACCAAGGGCTTCATCGTGGAGACCGCGGAGAGTCTCGCGCGCACCCGGCCACTCGCGTTCGTGGGTAGCCACCCCATGGCGGGCTCCGAGCAGAGCGGCTACCGCGTCGCTCGCCCGGACCTCTTCCGGGGCGCCACCGTGGTCCTGACCCCGACCGAGCGGACCGACTCGCACGCGGTCAAGCGGGTGGGCGGCTTCTGGGAGTCGCTGGGCGGACGCCTCGTCACCCTCGATCCGCAGACGCACGATCGGGCCACCGCCGCGATCAGCCACCTGCCGCACCTGGTGGCCGACGCCCTGGTCGACGCGGTGGTGCGCATGGACCCGCGCTTCTTCGAGATCGCCGGCCGCGGCTTCAAGGACACCACCCGCATTGCGGCCTCGGATCCGCAGATGTGGCGGGAGATCTTCCAGGAAAACCGCGCCGGCCTCGCGGAAGCGCTCGCCGCGTTCCGGGCCGCCCTCGACGAGCTGGAGCGCCTGATCGACGGCGGCGACGCCGCCGCGATCGAGGGAGCGCTCGACCGCATCCGCCGCACGAGGGAGCACGCAGGGGCCCATCACGGGTGAGAATCCCGGGCGGCGGACGCGACATCGTCATCACCATCGACGGCCCCGCCGGGGCCGGCAAGTCCGTGGTGGCCGCCGCGCTCGCGCAGCGCCTCGGCTTCACCCTGGTGGATACCGGCGCGCTCTATCGCGGCCTCGCCTGGGCGATGCGGGAAGCGGGGGTGCCGATCGAGGACGGCCCCGCGCTCCGGCGCTTGCTGGAAGCCACCACGGTCACTCTCGACGGCCCGCGGGTCCTGGTGAACGGGCGGGACGTCACTCTCGAGATCCGCACCCCGGCGATCAGCCAGCTCACGTCGCGGTTGACGACGCTGGCCCCGGTGAGAGATAAGATGACGCCCGCGCAGCGGGACCTCGCCACGGCGGGCGGCGCCGTGCTGGAGGGACGGGACACGGGCAGCGTGGTGTGGCCGGAGGCGGAGGTGAAGTTCTACCTCGACGCCGATCTCGACACGCGCGCCCGACGGCGGTGGAACGAGCTGAACGCCCGCGGGCTGAGCGGCGAGAGTCTCGAGGCGGTGCGGGACGAGGTGGCGAGGCGCGATCGGCAGGATCGAGAGCGGACGCTGGCGCCCCTCGTGAAGCCGGAGGGCGCGGTGGTGGTGGACACCACCGGCCTCGGCATCACCGAGGTGGTGGACACGCTGCTCCGGGTGGTCGAGCAGGCGAGATGCTGTACGCGGTCCTGAAGCCGATCGCGGTGGCGCTGATGCGCCTCCTCTTCCGGCTCGAGGTGGTGAACGCGGGCCTGGTTCCGGCCAGCGGTCCGGTGCTCCTCGTCTCCAACCACGTGAGCGTGCTCGATCCGCCCCTGATCGGCGGCGCGGCGCCGCGTCCGCTCGTGTTCATGGCCAAGGAGGAATTGTTCGGCGTCCCGCTCTTCGGCCGGTTGATCCGGGCCCTGAACGCCCGGCCGGTACGGCGGGATGGCTCGGACGTGCGGGCGCTGAAGGCGGCGCTGGCGGTGCTGGCCGAGGGCCACGCGATGCTCGTGTTTCCCGAGGGCACGCGGGGCGAGGAGGGCGGGGCGCTGCGCGAGGGCAAGCCGGGGGTGGGCATGCTCGCGGTGCTGAGCGGCGCGCCGGTGGTGCCGGTGTTCGTCTCCGGGAGCGGCGCGGCGCTGCCCCGCGGGCGGGCGCTGCCCCGGCCCACGAGGGTGCGGGTGTCCTTCGGCCCGCCGCTGATCTTCAAGGATGTGGGCAAGAACGTGGGCAAGCACGAGGGCCCCGGGGCGGGAAAGAGAGCGGGTGACGACGGCCGCAAGGAGGCGTATCGTGAAGCGGCCCAGGAGATGATGCGAGCGATCGCGCAGCTCCGGGACCAGCAGGTGCCGGTGCAGTCCTGAAGCACGGCTGGAATGTCGGACGCGGCCACACGGCGCGACCGACAACTTAGATCCAAGGAGAGGTGGAGTCATGGACAGTGAGAATCGGAAGTCGAGGACCCTCGTAGGCACGGCAAAGGAGGTGGGGGATGCCTCCGAGGAGAGCATGGAGTACTGGTTCAACCGCGGCGTCAGCGACGTCGAGGAAGGTGAGGTAGTCCGCGGGCGGGTCGTCGAGGTACGCGACAGCGAGGTGCTCGTCGACATCGGCTACAAGAGCGAGGGCACCATCGCCATCGAGGAGTTCCGGCACGCGGGCATCCTGCCCAAGGTCGGCGAGGAGATCGAGGTCTACCTCGAGTCCAAGGAGGACAACGAAGGGCTGATCGTCCTCTCCAAGGACAAGGCGGACAAGATCAAGGTCTGGGACCAGATCTCCAAGGCGCACGACTCGGGCACGCCGGTGGAAGGGCGCGTGGCCGAGGTGGTCAAGGGCGGGCTGGCCGTCGACGTGGGAGTGCGCGCGTTCCTCCCCGGCTCCCAGGTGGACCTGCGGCCGGTCAAGAACCTGGGCGCGATGGTGGGCCAGTCCATCCGGGCCAAGGTCATCAAGCTGAACCGGCGCCGCGGCAACGTGGTGCTCTCGCGGCGCGCGGTGCTCGAGGAGGAGCGCGAGGAGAAGAAGAAGCACACGCTCTCCGTCCTCGCCGAGGGCATGGTGCTCACCGGCACCGTCAAGAACCTCACCGACTACGGCGCGTTCATCGACCTGGGCGGCATCGACGGGCTGTTGCACGTGACCGACATGTCGTGGGGCCGCGTGGGGCATCCGTCGGAGATCTTCCAGATCGGCGATCAGGTCGAGGTGGTGGTGCTGCACTTCGACCGCGAGACCGGGCGCGTGTCGCTCGGCTACAAGCAGAAGTCGTCCGACCCGTGGGCCAACGTGGACGAGCGCTATCCGGTGGGGGCCAAGGTCGAGGGCCGCATCGTCAGCCTGACCAACTACGGGGCCTTCGTCGAGCTGGAGCCCGGCGTCGAGGGCCTCGTGCACGTCTCGGAGATGTCGTGGACGCGACGGGTCCGACACCCCTCGAAGCTGGTCAACGTGGGCGACCCGGTCGAGGTGATGGTGCTCGAGGTCAACAAGGCGACCAAGCGCATCTCGCTCGGCATGAAGCAGGTCGAGAGCGACCCGTGGGCCACCATCCAGGAGCGCTACCAGCCCGGCATGCGAGTGCAGGGCAAGGTGCGCAACCTCACCGACTTCGGCGCCTTCGTGGAGCTGGAGCCCGGGGTGGACGGCCTCCTGCACATCTCGGACATGTCGTGGACGCGCAACATCGGCCACCCCTCCGAGCTGCTCAAGAAGGGGCAGCCGATCGAGACCCAGATCCTCAACGTGGACCGCGACAACAAGCGCATCTCGCTCGGGCTCAAGCAGATCCAGCCCGATCCGTGGGACACGGTGGCCCAGCGCTACCCGATGGGCTCGCGGGTCACCGGCAAGGTGGTCCGGCTCACCGACTTCGGCGCCTTCGTGGAGCTGGAGCCGGGGGTGGACGGGCTCCTGCACATCTCGCAGATGTCGAATCGCCCGATCGCCACGCCGGCCGACATCCTCAACGTCGGCGACGAGCTGACCCTGATGGTGATCCGGGTGGATCCCAACGAGCGCCGCATCGGGCTGTCGCTGAAGGAGCTGGCCGCCATCATCGACGAGCCGGTGCAGTCGGAGGGCCGGGGCCGTCACAAGGGCCGCAAGCGTCGCGGCGGTGACGACTACGACGACGAGGAGTAGCGCCGGGTGGCGTCACGCGGTCGGACGGCCCTCATCGCTCTCGGCGCCGGGGTGGGGGTGCTCGTCCTCTTCGCGGTCACCATCTGGCTGCTCCTGGCGGTGACCGATGATGGCCTGCCCGGGGGCGCCAAGGTCGCGGTCGTGGAGGTCGAGGGGCTGATCGGAGCCGCGGCGGACCGCGGTCTCGATACCGACGCGATCATCCGGACGCTCGGTGAGTACCGCGACGACCCGGCCATCCGCGCGGTGGTGCTGCGCATCAATAGCCCCGGCGGCGTGGTCGCGCCCACCCAGGAGATCTTCACCGCGGTGCGACGGCTCCGCGAGGCCAAGAAGCCGGTGGTCGCCTCGCTCGGCTCGGTGGCCGCCTCCGGCGGCTACTACGTGGCGGTCGCGGCCGACCGGATCTACGCCAGCCCCGGCACGCTGACCGGCTCCATCGGCGTGGTCATGCAGCTGGCCAACGTCGAGGGGCTGCTCAAGAAGGTGGGCGTCGAGTATGTGGTGGTCAAGGCCGGCGCCTACAAGGACGTCGGCAACTTCGCCCGCCCGATGACCGCCGAGGAGCGACGCATTCTCCAAGCGCTCCTCGACGACGTGTACGACCAGTTCATCGCCGCGGTGGCCGACGGGCGCCGGCTCGAGGCCAAGGAGGTCCGCGGATTCGCCGAGGGCCGCATCTACTCCGGTCGCCAGGCCCAGGGCCTCAAGATGGTCGACGATCTGGGCGGCCTCGAGGACGCGATCGAGGCGGCCGCGCAGATGGCGGGCCTGCCGCCGAAGCCGAGAGTGATCTACCCGCGGCGCCGGTTCTCCCTGCGCGACCTGCTGCGCGGCGAGCTGGGGCTGGGGCAGGTCTCGCGCATGCTGCCGGCGCTCGAGACCCTGCGCACCCCGCTCTACCTGATGCCCTGATCCGGAGCCGGGGCGCAGGGTGCCCCCTAACTACCCAGGTTGCTTGACAAACTTCCATTTGCCGTGGTACGGTCGCGGACGTGAATCGGGGCGGGCCGCCGGCAGCGCGGGCGGTCCGGGAGCAGCGTCGGCCCTCTGAAGGGAGTCACCATGACGAAAGCGGAACTGATCGAGGAAGTCGCCAAGGTGGCGAGCCTGACCAAGAAGGAAACCGAGCTCATCGTCAACACCGTGTTCGACAACATCACGGACGCGCTGGGCAAGGGTGACAAGGTCGAGCTGCGCGGCTTCGGCAGCTTCCGCATCCGCCACCGCAATTCGCGCAAGGGCCGCAATCCGAAGACCGGCGACAGCGTGAGCGTGCCCGAGAAGCGGGTCCCGTTCTTCAAGGTCGGCAAGCGCCTCCGCGAGCTCGTCAACACGTAGATCGAGTGGAGCGGCTCTGGGCGCCCTGGCGGATGTCCTATGTGTCCACGGCCGGGGGCCCGGAAGCCGCGTGCGTCTTCTGCGCCGCGCTCGCGTCCAGTGACGATCGGCGCGCTCTCATCCTCCATCGCGGCACGCGGGCCTTCCTGATCCTCAACGCGTTCCCCTACGCGTCCGGCCATCTGATGGCCGTCATCACCCGCCACGTGCCCTCGATCGAGGCGGCCACCGCCGAGGAGCTGGCCGAGGCCATGACGCTCATCCAGACCGCCTCGCGGGCCCTCGGCGCGGTCTACCATCCCGACGGCCTGAACGTCGGGCTGAACCAGGGGCGGGTGGCGGGCGCCGGCGTGCTCGGCCATCTGCACATCCATCTCGTGCCGCGCTGGACCGGTGACACCAACTTCATGCCGGTCATCGGCGAGACCCGGGTGCTGCCCGAATCGCTCGAAGCCACCTACGATCGGCTGGCTGCCGTGCTGCGCCCGTGAGGGAAACGCCACCCGCCGAGCTGACACCGATGATGCGGCAGTACGGGGAGCTCAAGCGGCGCTTCCCCGACTACCTGCTGCTGTTCCGCCTCGGGGATTTCTACGAGCTGTTCTTCGACGACGCCCACACCGCCTCACGGCTCCTGCAGCTCACCCTGACGTCGCGGCAGAAGGGCGAAGGGGCGATCCCGATGGCGGGCATCCCCCACCACGCCGCCGACGGCTACATCGCACGCCTGATCCGGGCCGGGCAGAAGGTCGCGGTCTGCGAGCAGATGGAGGAGCCGTCGAAGGCGCGCAAGATCGTCCGCCGCGACGTGGTGCGGGTGATCACGCCCGGCACCATCACCGACACCCAGTTCCTCGACGGAGCGCGCAACAACTTCCTGCTCGCCGCCCACGCGACCGCATCGGCCGCCGGAGTGGCCCTGATCGACGTCTCCACCGGCGACTTCTGGGTCGGGGAGGAGCCGGGGGCCGGCGACGCCCTGCTCGAGGCGGCACTGCTGCGCCGGCCCGCCGAGATCCTGCTGGCCGGCGGCGCGGACGACGCCTGGGTGGCGCGCTGGGCTCCGCCGGGCGTGCCGATCACCCGCGTGGACGGCGGCGCCTTCGGCGCGCGCGCCGCGCGCGAGATGCTCGCGTCCCACTTCCGCGGAGCGAGCCTCGACGGCCTCGGGATCAGCGCGCTGACCGCGGGCCTGCAGGCCGCCGGTGCCGCGCTGGCCTACCTGCGCGAGACGCAGGGTGACTCGCTGGCCCATCTCACCCGCATCCAGCGCCTGGTGAGCGGCGACGCGATGCTGCTCGACGCCACCGCGGTGGCCACGCTCGAGCTGTTCGAGACGGCTCAGGAGCGGACGACCCGGGGCTCGCTCTTCGCCACGCTGGACACCACCACCACGCCCATGGGCGCGCGGCTGCTGCGCCAGTGGATGCTTCGCCCGCTGCTCGACCGCGAGGCCATCGCGCGACGCCAGGAGGCCGTCACCGCCCTCGTGGATTCGCCGGCGGTCCGGGCCGGCGTGCGGCGGCGCCTGGACGGCGTGGGAGACCTGGAGCGGCTGACGAGCCGCGCGGCCCTGGGCGTGGCCCACGCCCGCGACCTGATCGCGCTGCGCGGCTTCCTGGGCCGGCTGCCCGGGCTGGCCGACGACCTGCGCGGACTCGAGGCGCCGCTCGTGACGACCCTCGGCGAGGAGATCACGCCGCTCCCCGACCTTCAGAAACTACTTGAAGACGCCCTGGAGGACGACCCGCCGCTGGCCCTGCGCGAGGGCGGGCTCATCCGCGAGGGCTGGAACCCGGAGCTGCGCGACCTCAAGCAGGCGGCCCGCGAGGGCAAGGAGTGGATCGCCTCGCTGGAGCAGCGGGAGCGGGAGCGCACCGGCATCCCGTCGCTGAAGGTTCGCTTCAACCGGGTGTTCGGCTACGCGATCGAGGTGAGCAACGCCCACGCCGCGAAGGTGCCGGCCGACTACCTGCGCCGCCAGACCCTGGTGGGCGCGGAGCGCTATGTCACGACCGAGCTCAAGGAGTACGAGAGCCGCGTCCTCGGCGCCGAGGAGCGCATCGCGCGGCTCGAGTTCGAGCTGTTCGGCCGCGTACGGGCCGAGGTGGCGGCCCAGGCCGCGCCACTGCTCCGCACCGCGCGGGCGGTGGGGACGGTCGACGCGCTGGCCTCGCTGGCCGCGGTGGGCCACGAGCGGGGGTACGTGCGGCCCGAGGTGACCGACGGCTTCACGCTCGAGATCGTCGACGGCCGTCATCCGGTGCTCGACTCGGGGGGCACGCCGTTCACCCCGAACGACGTCGCGCTCGATCCGGCCGACTGCCAGATCATGATCCTCACCGGGCCCAACATGAGCGGCAAGAGCGTGTTCATGCGCCAGGTCGCGCTGCTCACCCTCATGGCCCAGATGGGCGGGTTCGTGCCGGCGCGCTCCGCGCGCATCGGTCTCGTGGATCGCATCCTGACCCGGGTCGGCGCCCAGGACAACCTGGCGCGCGGGCAGAGCACGTTCCTGGTGGAGATGGTGGAGACGGCCAGCATCCTCCATCACGCCACGCCGCGAAGCCTCATCCTGCTGGACGAGGTGGGCCGCGGCACCTCGACCTTCGACGGTCTCGCGATCGCGTGGGCGGTGACCGAGGAGCTCCACGACCGGGGGCACGGCGCGAAGGTGCTGTTCGCCACGCACTATCACGAGCTGACCGCGCTGGCCGAGCGGCTGCCCCGGGTGCACAATTTCCACGTGGCGGTCCGGGAGTGGAACGACGAGATCATCTTCCTGCACAAGGTGCGGCCGGGCGGGACCGATCGCTCCTACGGCATCCAGGTCGCCCGGCTGGCCGGCCTGCCTCCCGCGGTGATCGCGCGCGCGAAGGCGATCCTCAGCGAGCTCGAGCGCGAGCGCCACGGCCTGCAGTCGGCGGTGACGCCGACGCCGGATCCCGAGGAACCCGCCCAGCTCGGCCTCTTTCCCGCGACCCGTGATCCGCTGCTGCTCGAGCTGGCCGCGCTGGATCTGGGCGCAATGACACCGCTGCAGGCCCTGAACCGGCTCGCCGAGTGGCAGCAACGGCTCAAGGCTCGTCCGTGACCGCCGCCCGGATCCGCCGGCTGCCCGATCATCTCGTCAACAAGATCGCGGCCGGCGAAGTGGTCGAGCGCCCGGCGTCGGTGGTGAAGGAGCTGGTCGAGAACTCGCTCGACGCCCTCAGCACGCAGGTCACGGTGGACCTCAAGGACGCGGGCCGCGCGCTGATCCGGGTGAGCGACGACGGCGTGGGCATGTCCCCCGAGGAGGTGGACCTGGCCCTCCTCCGGCACGCGACCTCCAAGCTCGCGACCGATGCCGATCTGGACGCCATCGTGACGCTCGGCTTCCGGGGCGAGGCGCTGCCCGCCATCTGCGCGGTGACTCGCTTCTCGCTGTCCTCGTGCCCGCGCGGGTCCGACACCGGGACCCTGGTGCGCGGCGAGGGCGGGGCGGTGGCCGAGAAGCTGCTGGTGGCGGCTTCGGCGGGCACCACGGTGGAGACGCAGGACCTGTTCTTCAACACGCCGGCGCGCCTCAAGTTCCTCAAGAGCGCCCCGAGTGAAATGGCGGCCGCGATGCGGCTGCTGGAGGCGATCGCCCTGGCCCACCTGGAGGTGCACTTCCGGGTCACCCACAACGGCCGGCCCGCGCTGGGCGCCCCCCGCGCGCGCACGCTGCGCGATCGGGTGGGCGCGCTGTGGGGCTTCGAGCGCGCCACCCGCCTGCTCGACGTCGAGCGCAAGGACGGGCCGCTCGCGGTCTCCGGCCTCGTCGCGCCCCCCCAGCTCGCCCGTGGCAACCGCGACGAGATCGTGCTCATCGTCAACGGCCGGCCCGTGCGCGACACGCAGCTCACCCAGACCCTGATCGAGGCCTACCGGCCTCTGCTCGCGCGCGACCAGTTCCCGGTGGCCGTCCTGCGCCTGGAGCTGCCTCCACAGGAAGTCGACGTCAACGTCCACCCCACCAAGGCCTGGGTCCGCTTCCGCTCCCCGCGCCAGGTGCAGGAGGTGCTGTACCGCGCGGTACAGGATGCGCTCCGCCAGAGCCAGGTGGTGCAGGCGCAGCGGGGGCTCCGGACGGAGGGAGGTAGCGCGGCCGGAGCAACGGGGGAGCCTGCTGCTGCGGGAAGCTTCTCTTTTGTACGCGGGGGCCCAGACATGGCCCCCGCGCTCCCCCAGTCGGCGGACATTCGTGTCGACGCGGACGCTCGTGCCGGCGGGGTCACTGGTTTCGACGCGGACAACCCGTCCGGCCAGGTCTCATTGTTCCGCGAGCCTTCGGCTGCCTTCACGGCCGCGGCGAGCTTCGGCCAGGTCATCGGGCAGCTGCAGGACACCTTCATCGTCTCCGCGAGCGACGACGAGGTGTTCTTCGTCGACCAGCACGTGGCGCACGAGCGCGTGCTGTTCGAGCGGCTCCTTCGCGAGCTCGACGCGGGCCCGCTGGCCTCGCAGGAGCTGCTGTTCCCGCAGCCGATCGAGCTGGGCGCGGGCCAGGCCGGGCTCGTGCAGGAGTGGGCGACCGCGCTCGAAGGCCTGGGCTTCGGGCTCGAGGGCTGGAGCGGCTCGACGGTGGTGCTGCGCGCGGTGCCCGCGCTGCTGCGCGGACAGGAGCCGCAGCGGCTGATCGAGGCGCTCGTGGAGGACGTCGACCGGCCGCGCAAGGGCGAGGCGGTCCCGCTGCTCCATCGGGCGCTGTCGTTCGTGGCCTGTCACGCCGCGATCAAGGCGCACGCCCCGTTGCAGCGGGAGGAGATGGCGCGGCTCATCGCGGACCTCGCGGAGACGCAGACGCCGTACTTCTGCCCTCACGGCCGGCCGATCGTGAGCCGACTGTCTTTACGCGACATCAAACGCGACCTCGGGCGAACGTGGTGAGGGACGCGGGCCGAGGGCGGTTCCGCGCACATCAAACGCGACCTCGGGCGAACGTGGTGAGGGACGCGGGCCGAGGGCGGTTCCGCGCACATCAAACGCGACCTCGGGCGAACGTGGTGACGGACGCGGGCCGAGGGCGGTTCCGCGCACATCA
>DATFYA010000020.1 GCA_035315345.1 Candidatus Methylomirabilota bacterium | reverse complement strand
CGCGCTCGCGGAGGGCAACGATCCGCCCGTCCCGCGGCTCCGCGCACGCGGCGCGCACTTCTTCTGGGTGGCCGTGCCGCTGGGCGGCGAGCCGTTCTGGGATGCCCACGTCGGCGTCGTGGTCGACCCGGCCACCCTCGCCGGGACGATCGGCATCCATCGTAGCCGTGGCTCGAAGGCGGCGCTCCGACTCTTCGCCCAGCTCGGCCCGGTCTTCCAGGCGCACCGGCTCGCGCACTACCTCTCGGAGGCGGCGGACGAGGAGCAATGGGTGGCCGCACCGCACGATCTCTCGACGCCCGCGGGCCTCGCTGAGGCGTGCCGTGAATTCGCCGCGATCCTGAGCGACGCACGCGGGCGGCTGGCCTGAGCCGAAAGACACTTGACAGCGTCTTCCAAGCACCATGATTCGCCGGCAGCAACGCGCGGCGGATAGGGTCTCTGGCGCGCGCCCGGCCACACCGGACCGCGTTCATCGCGCGTCCGACCGAAAATCATTCTGCCGTGGTGAATCGCTCGACGCCGTGCCTCCCAGCCATCGTCAGTATCGCGGTGTAGAGTCGGAGCAGCCGAAGGAGGCGCTGCCATGCCGACCGCATCGTTCGCATTGCTGGAAGATCCCCCGCGGGTGCGCGAGCTGGATCGCCTCGGCGACGAGATCGCCGAGCTGTCCGCCCATCTCGACGCCGCCACCGCGCGCTTGCTCGCCCTCATCCGCGATTTCGACGCCCGCGGCGGCTGGAACACCGGCTTCCGGTCCTGCGCCGAGTGGCTGAGCTGGCGCGTGGGGCTGGACCTGGGCGCCGCCCGCGAGCGCGTTCGCGTCGCCCACGCGCTCGGAGCGCTGCCGCGGCTCGCCGAGGCCCTCGCCCGGGGCGAGCTGTCCTACGCCAAGGTGCGCGCCCTGACCCGCGTGGCGACTCCGGAGACGGAGGCCCGGCTCCTGAAGGTGGCCCGCGCCGATACCGCGGCGCACGTCGAGCGGATCGTCCGCGCCTGGCGTCGGTTGGACCGGCGGGCCGAGGCCCGCGAGGCGGCCCGGCAGCATGCGAGCCGAGGCCTTCACGTGAGCCACGACGAGGACGGCGCGGTGGTGATCCGCGGCCGGCTGACCGCGGAGGCCGGCGCGCTGCTGGTGCGGGCGCTCGACGCTGCGCGCGAGGCCCTGTACCAGCGGGCCCGGCGCGCCGAGGCCACCGCGGCGCCTGACCCGGCCACTACGGCGCCGACGCGGGCGCAGCAGCAGGCCGACGCGCTGGTGCTGCTGGCGGAGACGGCGCTGCACCAGGAGATGGACCCGGGTGCGCCGGGCGAGCGGTACCAGGTCGTGGTCCACGTCGACGCCGCGGTCCTGGAGGATCCCGAGCAAGAGGGGCAAACGGCCCTGGAAGGCGGGATAAGAATTTCCGCGGAAATTTCCCGGCGTCTCGCCTGCGATGCGAGCCGCGTGGTGATGCGGCACGACGCGGATGGCCGGATCGTCGAGGTCGGCGCTCGCACGCGCACGATCCCGCCTGCGTTGCGGCGCGCCCTCCACCATCGCGATCGAGCGTGTCGCTTCCCGGGCTGCGGAGGGCGGATTCTGGAGGGTCACCACGTGCAGCATTGGGCGAACGGCGGGCCGACCACGCTGTCGAATCTGATCTCGCTCTGCCGGCGGCATCATCGAGCGGTTCATGAGCAGGGATACCGGGTTGTGCACCATCCCGACGGCGCATTTCAGCTCATGCGACCGGATGGTCGCGAGCTACCGGACGTACCGCCGCCGGCAGTGGTTCCAGTTGACCCCGTCGAGTCAATTCGCGCCGAGAACGAGGCGCGACAGATTCGCATCGAGCCGCGCACGGCGTGCGCCCGCTGGACCGGCGAGCGGCTCGACGTGGGCTGGGCCATCGACGTCTTGTACCCGGGGCCGCGCCCGGCCGGCGGGGGATCGACGGTGACGTCAGCCCGTGAGCGAGCGACGCAGCCGCCGGCCGGTGACGCGGTCGGTCTTGGCCGGCTCGTAGCGGCCGGTGCGGGCCAGCGCCCACAGCACGCGCCAGGCGCCGCGCGTGGCGAGCAGCCAGTAGGTCTGGCAGCGGAACGTGCCGAGGAACTTCTCCTGCAGGCTCTTCCGGCGCAGGTCCACCGGGCGCGGTAGGTACGGGTGCAGGTCCTCGATCAAGGCCTGGGTCATGATCCCGCCCACCCACACCGTGAGCAGCAGCGAGATCGTGGGCGCGCCGGTGGCCACGTAGAACCAGAAGCGGTGGCCTTCGTGGTGGTAGGCCAGGTACCACCCGAGCCAGCCGGTGGCCGGGTAGACGATGGCGGCGATCGGCCACTCCACCATCTTGTTGCCGAGGTGGCGCACGAACTGGGCGAAGTTGAACGCGGTGGGCTCGGTGCGCCACGCGTTCCAGAGGTACGGGATGTCGTCGATCACCCCCGTGTACCAGCGCGCGTTCTGGCGGATCACGCCCTCGGACGTCTCGGGCAGGTCGGTCACCTCCACCATCGGCAGCGCCTGCATCAGGACGCCGCGACGGCCGATCGCGTAGCCGAGGGTGGAGTCCTCGGTGGCGCCCGAGGTCGGGAAGCCGCCGATCGCCTGCATGAGGTCGAGGCGCACGAACTGGTTGTGGCCCAGGCAGATCTGCGCGCGGCGGAAGAACAGCTCGAACGTGGGACGGATCAGCCAGGCCAGCCGCGGCAGCGCCGCGGTGAGCCGGCCGAGCAGCCGCACGCGCTTGACCTCGTTCAGGAGCCGGGCGATCGACACCCGGATGAAGATCGACGATTGCTGGATCGCGCAGATCTTCCCGCGAATGGTCAGCCGGTCGTAGTTCGCGAGCGACAGCGGGATGCCCTGGTAGGCGAGGCTTCCCTGCCCGCTCAGCTCGCGGTGCGCGATACAGCGATAGGTGTCGGGGTCCGGGATCGAGTCCGCGTCGCTCACGCCCACGAAGACGCGTCGCGGGTCGACGTCCTCGCTCAGGATCTCGCGCAGCACCTCGGGCCGGAGCGCCCAGTTGAGCTGGTGGGCCTTGCGGCCGGGCCCCGGCATCGCCACGTGGAAGAGCCGCTTCTGCTGATAGGGCGGCAGCGTCTCGCGCAGCCGTCGCACCAACTCGCCGGTGCTCGCGGCCATGCCCGGGTGGGGGTTCCGCTCCTCCTCCTCCTTCGTGATCACCACCACGTGCAGGCGCTCGTGCGGATAGCGCGAGGCCACCAGTGCGCCGACGGTGCCCGCGATCTCGGGCTCGTGGTATGCGGGCACGAGGTGCAGGAACACCGGGGCGGCCGGCTCCCGCTCGAGGCGCTCCTCGCTGGGGAGCTCGCCCAGGCGCGCGTAGGCCTCGCGGACGAAGCGGGTGGTGACAAGCATGCCGCGCCAGTCGAGGGCCAGCTTGAAGGAAGCGCGGATGTTGAAGAAGAGCGCGATGAAGAAGAGGAACGGGATGAGGTCCACGCGGGCTAGCGCCCCCTCTGCCCGGGAGAGGGCGGCAACTTCAGCACCTTCTCGCCCGGCTTCACCAGGCCCAGGTCCTCCCGGGCCACCTGCTCGATGAAGTCGGGATCGCTGCGCAGCCGCGTGACCAGCGCGGTGAGCCGGCCGGTCTCGGCGCGCAGCGTGGAGATCTCGCGCTCGAGACTCTCGACCTCGGTCTTCATGTGCCAGACCCGGGCCAGGCTCTGCCCGCCGTAGGCCAGCATCATGACGGTCGCGAGGCCGAACAGTCCGAGGATCAGCGAGCGCGGGCTCACTGAGCGAGGCTCCTGAACACGGCGCGGCCCGCCCACACGGCGGCCGCGCCCAGCTCCTCCTCGATGCGCAGCAGCTGGTTGTACTTGGCGGTGCGCTCCCCCCGGGCCAGCGAGCCGGTCTTGATCTGTCCCGCGTTGACCCCGACCGCGAGATCGGCCACGAAGGCGTCCTCGGTCTCGCCGGAGCGGTGGGAGATCACGGTGCCGTAGCCCGCGCGCTTGGCCAGCTCGACCGCCTCGAGCGTCTCGGTCAGCGTGCCGATCTGGTTCACCTTGATGAGGATCGCGTTGGCGATGCCCTTGCGGATGCCCTCCTGCAGGATGGCCGGGTTGGTGACGAACACGTCGTCGCCCACCAGCTGGCACCGGCCGCCGATGCGCCGGGTCAGCGCGCCCCAGCCCTCCCAGTCGTCCTCGGCGAGGCCGTCCTCGATCGAGCAGATGGGGTAGCGGCCCATGAGCGTCTCGTAGAAGCCGATCATCTCCTGGCTCGACTTCTCGGTCTTGTCCGCGCGCAGCCGATAGCGGCCGTGCTCGCCGAACTCGCTGGCCGCGGTGTCGAGCGCGAGCCACACGTCCTCGCCCGGCCGGTAGCCCGCGCGCTCGATCGCCCGCAGCATGAAGTCGAGCGCGGGCTCGTTGCCGCCCAGCGCGGGGGCGAAGCCGCCCTCGTCGCCCACGCCGGTCGACAGCCCCTTGTCTTTCAGGAGCTTCTTCAGCGTGTGGAAGATCTCTGCGCCCATGCGGAGGGCGTCGCTGAAGGAGCCGGCGCCCGCGGGCACCAGCATGAATTCCTGGATGTCGAGTCCGTTGTCGGCGTGGGCGCCGCCGTTGAGCACGTTCATCAGCGGCACCGGCAGGATCCGCGCGCCGGGGCCACCGAGATACTGGTAGAGCGGCAGGCCCGCGTCCTCGGCCGAGGCGCGCGCGGCGGCCAGCGAGATGCCGAGCAGGGCGTTGGCCCCGAGGCCCGACTTGTTCGGGGTGCCGTCCAGCTCCAGCAGCGCCCGGTCGAGCGCGGCCTGCTCGCCGGCCTCGAGCCCCTCGATCTCGGGGGCGATCACCTCGTTGACGTTCTGCACCGCACGGCGCACGCCCTTGCCGCCGTAGCGGTTGTCGTCGTCGTCACGCAGCTCGACCGCCTCGCGCTTGCCGGTGGAGGCTCCCGAGGGCACGATCGCGCGCCCGAAGGCGCCCGAATCGAGCCACATGTCGACCTCGACGGTGGGGTTGCCACGCGAGTCCAGCACTTCACGGGCGTGGGTCGTACGGATCTCGGACATGGCTCAGGCCTTCCGCTCGAGGATGAAGCGCCCGAGGGCGCGAATGGGCTCGGCCCGGGGCCCCAGCGCGGCCAGCGCCGCGTCGGCCTCGTCGATGAGGTCCCGCGCGCGGGCCCGGGAGGCCTCGAGGCCGTGGATGGCGGGATAGGTCGCCTTCTGCTGGATCTGGTCCTTGCCCGCGGTCTTGCCCAGCTCTTCCGAGCTGGCCACCACGTCGAGGATGTCGTCGACGATCTGGAACGCCAGCCCGAGGTCGGCGCCCGCCACGCTGAGGGTGTGCACCTGCTCGGCGGTCGCGCCGCAGAGCCGCGCGCCCACGCGCAGCGACGTGCGGATGAGCGCGCCGGTCTTGTGGGTGTGGATGTAATCCACCGTCTCGGCGCCGACCTGCCGGCCTTCGGCCTCGAGGTCGGCGACCTGGCC
This sequence comes from Candidatus Methylomirabilota bacterium, assembly GCA_035315345.1. Taxonomy (NCBI): domain Bacteria; phylum Methylomirabilota (SeqCode); species Candidatus Methylomirabilota bacterium. Next base: position 48,883 of record DATFYA010000020.1, on the reverse strand, counting down.
GGCCACCATGCCGCCGTGGCCGGCCGCGTCCGCGATGTCCACGACGACCTCCAGCGCGCTCCGGTTGGTCTGGCGCACGTTGTCGGCGACCAGGCGGAAGGCGAGGGTCAGCAGCGCGTCGCCCGCGAGGATCGCGGTGGCCTCGCCGAAGACCTTGTGGTTGGTGGGGACGCCGCGGCGGAAGTCGTCGTTGTCCATCGCGGGCAGGTCGTCGTGCACGAGCGAATACGTGTGGATCAGCTCCATCGCGCAGGCCGTCGGTATCACCTGCTCGGCCGCGCCGCCCACCGCCTCCGCGCCGGCCATCACCAGGATCGGCCGGAGCCGCTTGCCGCCCGCGAACACGCTGTAGCGCATCGCCTTGTGCAGGGTCTCCGGCCGCTGGGTCTCGGGGGGCAGGAAGACGTCGAGGGCGGCGTCGACCGCGGCCAGGCGCTCCTTCATGTACGCGTCGAGATCGAAGCTCATGCGCGCTCGTCGTCGGCGAGATCGAACGGCGCCGTCCGCAGCACGCCGGTCTCGTCCCGGGTCAGGGTCTCGATGCGCTTCTCGGCGTCGTCGAGATACTTGCCGCAGCGACGGGCCAGCCCGACGCCTTCCTCGAAGACCTGGAGCGACTCCTCCAGGGAGAGATTACCCGCCTCGAGCTGGTCCACGATCTGCTCGAGCCGTTGCAGCGCCGCTTCAAACTTGAGGTCGGTCATCCCGTTCCTTGAGCCGCTCCACCCGGGCGTCCAGGGCGCCCTCGCGCAGCAGGATCTCGATGGCGTCACCGGGGCGCGTCTGCGCGGCACTGCGCACGATCGCGCCGGAAGGCAGCAGCCGGGTCAAGCTATAGCCCCGTCCGAGCACGGCCAGGGGCGACAGGCTGTCGAGCTGTCCCACCGCGGCGTCCAATCGATGACGCGCGGTCTTCGCGCGGTTTGCGCCCGCCGACGCGAGCCGGACGCGCAGCTGCGCGAGAACCACCGTGCCGTTGGCAATCCTAGCCACCGGATTGAGAGAGCGCAAGGCGTTTCTGGCCAGCGACAGGCGGTGCTCGCCGAGCCGGCGATTGGCGCGCGCGCCGAGGGCGAGGCGCGTGCTCAGCTCGTCGAGGCGGCGGTGCCAATCGCGGAGCGCGCGCGCCGCATCGGTCAGCACGCGCCGCCGGCCCAGCGAGTCGATCCGCTGGCGCTCGCGGGCGAGGCGCGCCGCCATCGCCTGCTTGAGCGTGTCGTACATGTCGCAGAGGGCGCGGATCACGTGCAGCTTCTCCCGCACCACCACCTCGGCGGCCGCCGACGGCGTGGGCGCCCGGAGGTCGGCCACGAAGTCGGCGATGGTGAAGTCGGTCTCGTGGCCCACCGCCGAGATCACCGGAACGCGGCAGGCCGAGATCGCGCGGGCCACCCGCTCGTCGTTGAAGGCCCACAGATCCTCGATCGAGCCGCCCCCGCGGCCGACGATCACCACGTCCAGCTCCGGGACCTCCTGCAGGTCGCGCAGCGCGCGCACGATCTCGCCCGGCGCCTCCTCGCCCTGCACGCGCACCGGGGTGATCAGCACCCGCAGGTCCGCGAAGCGACGGCCGATGACGTGGAGCATGTCGCGGATGGCCGCCCCGGTGGGCGAGGTCACGATGCCGATCGTCCGCGGGAAGGGCGGCAGCGCGCGCTTGCGCCCCGCCTCGAAGAGGCCCTCGGCCTCGAGCCTGCGCTTGAGCTGCTCGAAGGCGAGCTGCAGCGCGCCCACGCCCTTGGGCTCCAGCAGCTCGACGATCAGCTGGTACTCGCCCCGCGCGGCGTACACGTCGAGGCCGCCGAAGGCCAGCACCTGCATGCCGTCCTCCGGCTGGAACGCGACCCGGCGGCCGCGACTGCGGAACAGCACGCAGCGCAGCTGGGCGCCGTCGTCCTTGAGGGTGAAGTACACGTGCCCCGACGACGGGATACGCAGATTGCTGATCTCGCCCTCCACCCACACCGCGGGGAAGCGATCCTCGAGCGTCTCCTTGATCCGCAGCACGAGCTCGCTGACCGTGCAGACGACCCGCTCGCTCATCGCCCCTCTTCTCCCTCTCCCTCCCGGGGAGAGGGCCGGGGTGAGGGGCGGTTGTCGAGACGGCCGAGCGCCCGAGCAATGGCCTTGCCCAGCACGTCGTGATTCCAGAAACGAAGGACGCGATAGCCGAGACGCGCGAGATCTTCGCTGCGCGAGGCATCGTCCGCCGCGCTGAGTGCGTGCTGACCACCGTCTAACTCGACGACGAGCCTCTGCTCGCGGCAGCAGAAATCGGCCACGTACGGCCCGATGGGCACCTGGCGTGAGAACTTCACGCCGAAGAGGCGTCGGTCGCGCAGCCGGAACCATAGCCGGCGTTCCGCATCCGTCTGCCTCCGACGGAGACCGCGTGCGTAGTCGCGCGGGGTCTCGCAGACCGCGCCCCTCACCCTGCCCTCTCCCCAGAGGGGAGAGGGTGAAAGTCGCGTCGTCATCGGGTGAGCTGGCGGCGGGCCGCGCGGGCGGTGTTGCGCATGAGCATCGCGACGGTCATGGGGCCGACGCCGCCCGGGACCGGGGTGATCGCGCGCGCCTTGGGGCTCACCGAGTCGAACTGCACGTCGCCGGTGACCTTGCCGGTGGGCAGACGGTTGACGCCCACGTCGATGACCACCGCGCCGTCGCGCACCATGTCCCCGGTGATCACGCCGGGTCGGCCGGCGGCCACGCACAGGATGTCGGCGCGCCGGCAATGCGCGGCCAGGTCGCGCGTGCGCGTGTGACACATGGTCACGGTGGCGTGACGCGCGAGCAGCAGCTGGGCCAGCGGCTTGCCGACCAGACGCGAACGGCCCACCACCACCGCCTCGGCGCCCTCGATGGCAATGCCATAGTGGTCGAGGATCTCGATGCAGCCGGCCGGCGTGCACGGGATCGCGCCCGGCTTGCCCGCGAGCAGCCGGCCCAGATTGGTGGGATGCAGGCCGTCGGCGTCCTTCTCGGGCGCGATGGCCGCGACCGCCTGGTCCTCATCCATGCCCTTGGGCAGCGGGAGCTGCAGCAGCACGCCGTGGACGGAGGGGTCGCGGTTGATCCCGGCGATGGTCTCGAGCAGCTCGGCCTGGGCGCAGCCCTGCGGGAAGAGATAGTCGCGCGCGTTGATGCCGACGTCGTCCGCCGCGCGCTTCTTGTTGCGCACGTAGATCTGCGAGGCGGGATCGTCGCCGACGAGGATCACCGCGAGGGTGGGCTGGACGCCGGTCGTCTCTCGGAGCGCCGCGACGTCGGCCTTCACCTCGGCCAGGACCTTCGCCGCGACCTCCTTGCCGCTCAGTATCTGCACGACACCGTCAGTCGGCGAGAGGAACGCGCAGACGCTCGATGGACAGCCCGCGACCGGTGTCGGGATCGATACGGATCACCACGCCCTGGAGCATGGCCGGGCCCTTGGCGGGCTCGAAGCGATTGGGCATCTGGCTGATGAAGCGCCCCAGCGCCAGCTCGGGGTCCACGCCGATCACCGAGTCGACCGGCCCGGTGAGGCCCAGATCGGTGATATAGGCGGTGCCCTTGGGCATGAGGCGCTCGTCCGCGGTCTGCACGTGGCGGTGGGTGCCGACCACCGCGCTCACCCGCCCGTCGAGGTGCCAGCCCATGGCCTGCGACTCCGAGGTGGCCTCGGCGTGCATGTCCACCACGATGATCGGCGTCTCCGCGCGCAGCCGCTCGACTTCCTCGCTGGCCTTGCGGAACGGGCAATCGAGCTGGGGCAGGAAGACGCGGCCCATCAGGTTCAGCACCGCCACCCGGTGAGGCCCCGCCTTCACCACGATGGAGCCCGCTCCCGGCGTGCCCGGCGGATAGTTGGCGGGGCGCAGGAGCAGGTTCTCCTTGACGATGTACTCGATGATCTCCTTCTTGTCCCAGATGTGATTGCCGGAGGTCATCACGTCCACGCCCTGCTCGAGGAAGGCCCGGGCGATCGTCGGGGTCACCCCGAAGCCGGAGGCCGAGTTCTCCACGTTGACCACCGTGAAGTCGGCCTGATGCTGCTTCTTCAGCCGCGGCAGCAGCACCTGCACCGCGCGCCGGCCCGGCTCGCCGAAGACGTCGCCGACGCAGATGATCGTCAGGGGCTTGGTCACTTCGCCACCTCGACGGCGCGCGTCTCGCGGATCACCACCACCTTGATGTGGCCGGGGTACTGCATCTCGGCCTCGATCCGCTTGGAGATGTCCTTGGCGAGCTGATGGGCGTCCAGATCCGAGATCTGCTCGGCCTTGGTCATCACCCGCAGCTCGCGCCCGGCCTGGATCGCGTAGCACAGCTCCACGCCCTTGTAGGACATGGCGATCTCTTCCAGCTTGGCCAGGCGCTTGATGTAGCTCTCGAGCACGTCGCGCCGGGCGCCCGGCCGCGCGGCGGAGATGCCGTCGGCCGCCTCGGTGAGCACCGCCTCGATCGTCTCGGGCTCGACGTTCTCGTGGCCGCACAGGGCCGCGTTGATCACCTGCGAGGACTCGTTGTACTTGGTGAGCACCTGCAGCGACAGCTCGGGGTGGCTTCCCTCCTGCTCGTGGGTCAATGCCTTGCCGATGTCGTGGAGCAGGCCCATGCGCTTGGCCAGCTGCACGTCGGCCCCGATCTCGGCTGCCATCATGCCGGCCAGCCACGCGACCTCCTTGGAGTGCTGCAGGCAGTTCTGCCCGTAGGAGGTGCGGAACTTCATGCGCCCCACCAGCTTGATCAGCTCGGGATGGAGCCCGTGCACGCCCACCTCGAAGCAGGCTTTGTCGCCCTCCTCGCGCAGGTGCTGCTCCATCTCCTTCTTGACCTTCTCCACCACTTCCTCGATGCGGGCGGGATGGATCCGCCCGTCGGCGATGAGCCGCTGCAGGGCCAGCCGGGCGATCTCGCGGCGGTACGGATCGTAGGCGGAGATGAGCACCGCCTCCGGGGTGTCGTCCACGATCAGGTCCACGCCGGTGAAGCCTTCGAGCGCCCGGATGTTGCGGCCCTCGCGGCCGATGATGCGGCCCTTCATGTCGTCGGAGGGCAGGTCGACGATGGACACCGCGGTCTCCACCGTGTAGTCCGGGGCCAGGCGCTGGATGGTGGTGGCCAGCACCTCCTTGGCCTTCACGTGCGCGGTCTGGCGGGCTTCCTCCTCGAGACGCATGCCCAGCAGCTGCGCCTCCCGCCGGGCGTCGAGCTCGGCCTGGGCCAGCACCTGCCGCTTGGCTTCCTCGGTGGTGAGCCCGGCGATGGACTCGAGCTTGCGGCGCTGCTCCTCCAGGGCGGAGCCGAGGCGCGTCTCCTTCTCCCCGAGGCTCCGCTCGCGCTCGACCATGGCGCGGTCGCGGTTCTGGAAGTCGGTCTCCCGCCGGTCGAGCTGATCGAGCCGCCGACCGAGCTGCTCCTCCTGCTGCACGACGCGGCGCTCGACCTCCTGCATCTCGCGCTGCCGGTGGCGGGATTCCTGGTCCAGCTCCGCGCGCACGCGCAGCGCCAGCTCCTTGGCCTCGAGCTCGGCCGCGCGGATCTTCGTGTCCGCCTCGCGGAGCTTGGCGTCGGCCTCGCTGCGGGCCTGGTCGACCAGGCGCTTGGCGTCGTCGACGATGCGCGTGGCGCGGGTCTCCGCATCGCCGAGGGTGCGCGCGGTGGCGCTGCGCGCGCCGAAATATCCGACGAAGAGCCCCAGGATCGCGACGATCGGAAGCAGGACCACCAGCCACAGCGTGGCGTTCATCGATCACTCCATCCCGGGAATGACCCGGTCCGGATCATGTGCACTCGAGGCGGCGAGCGGCAAATAGCCGCTAAAGTTGACGAATTATAGGCGCCGCGGGAGAGCAATGTCAACGAACGGGGAGAGCGTGGCCGCGGTTACGGACGCTCCGGGTGGCCGAGAGGAAGGTGCCCCGCCTCTGCCGTGTGCCGACGGTGTTTCGAACCTGGTATGTACCAGGTGGGCGCCAAAATGGAGGGCTTCAGGCTTCCCCTCTCGTGAGGGGCATGCGCACCACCCTCGTGAGCGGCTCCCAATCTTTAAACGAGGTTGAAACTTCCCCCCGACATCACGAACAGCGCAGGGCCTCTTCTGTGTACTCCCGGCCCCGCGGGCGGGTCAAGCGAATCCGTTCACTTCTCCGGCACGACGGCGTCGAGCAATTGCCGCAGTGCGCCGAGACGGGCGCTCACGTCCTTCTGGTCGACATCCTGCTCCTTCCGCTCGTCGCGCAGGCGGAACAGCTCGTCGGTGATGTCGAGCGCGGCGAGGGCGAGCACGCGCACCGAGTCCTGGCCGGGCGCGTCGCCCCGGATCTCGCGCGCCCGCCGGTCGACGAAGGACGCGAGCTGACGGACGTAGTCGGGCGCCTCCTCGCTACGGATCGGATACTTCTGGCCCAGGATCTCGATGTCGACGCGCTGTTTCTCGGCCATGGCGTTGAACCTCTTTGTGTATTCGCTCGGCTCGCCTCGGCTGCACCTCGCCAAGCAGCTTACTGAATGTCCAGGCGGTCCAGCTCCTTGAGAATGCCGTCGACCTGCGCCAGCACTTCCTTCCGCTCCTGCCGCAGGCTCGCCAGCTCGGCACGATCGCCGTCCGCGCCGGTGAGCTTGGCCTCGAGGCCGGCCACCTTGGCCTGCAGGCCGTCGCGCTCCTTGCGCAGCCGCGTGATCGTCTCGGCGGCCCGCCGCACCGACTTCTCGAGCTGCTCGAGCCGCTCCACCAGCCCTTCGGCCATCGCCTCCTCCGTCATGCGCCGCGCACCTCGGCCTGGAAGCGCCGCGCGATCTCGGCCACGATCCGCTCGTGCAGCCGGTTCACCTCCGCGTCGGTGAGGGTGCGATCGGGTGCCTGGAACGTGAGGCTCCAGGCGAGACTGCGCTTGCCCGCGCCGACCTGGCCGCCAGTGTACACGTCGAAGAGACTGATGCGGGTGAGCAGTGGCAGGTTCATGCCGCGAATCGCCGCCTCCACCTGCCCCGCGGTCACGTCGGCGCCCACCACGATCGCCAGATCCCGCTGGACGGCCGGGAAGCGCGGCAGCGGCTCGTAGCGCGCGGTCGCGGGCGGGAGCGCGGCCAGCGTCGTCACCGACAGCTCGGCCACGAAGACCGGCGCGGGCAGATCGAACGCCTCGCGCGCCGCGCGCGACGCCTCCCCGAAGTAGCCCAGCTCTTGCCCGCCGCGCACGAGCCGGGCCGCGCGCCCGGGCTCGAGGTACGCGGGCGCGCGATCGTCCGCGAACGGCACGGTGTCGGCGTCGGTGACCCCGGCCGCGGCCAGCGCGGCCTGCGCCATGCCCTTGGCGTCGTAGACGTCGACCCGCTCGCGCGCGGGGTTGAACCAGGCGCGCGGCGCGCGCAGACCGGTCAGCGCGATGCCGAGGCGCAGATCCTCGTGGGCGGGCCGGTCGCCGTCCTCCGGACGATGCGGCGCGAAGACGTGGCCCACCTCGAACAGGCGCGCGTCGGGCGTCTGCCGGTTCGCGTTGATGGCGAGGATCTCGAGCAGCCCGGGCAGCAGCGAGGGCCGCAGCACCGACCGCTCGACCGAGAGCGGGTTCTGCAGCGGGATCAGCGCCGACGGGTCGCGCCAGCCCATGCGCGCGAGCCGGTCCGGGTCCACGAAGCTCCAGCTCACGCACTCGTAGAGGCCGGCCGCGTTCAGCGCCCGGCTCATCGCCCGCGCCACCCGCAGGCCCGGCGGACGCTTGACCGGGATGATCTCGCCGCCCCCGGCCAGGGTGAGCGGGATCTTGTCGTAGCCCCAGATCCGGGTGATCTCCTCGACGAGGTCGTCCTCCTGGTGGACGTCGCGGCGGAAGCTCGGCACCACCACCTGCAGCTCCTCGCCCGAGTCGTCGACCGCGAAGCCCAGGGCCTGCAGGATCCGCACCGCCTCCTCGCGCGAGGGGCTCGCGCCGATGACCCGCTCCACCCGAGCCAGACGGAGCCCGAGGCGACGGTGCGGCCGCGGCGCCGGATAGGCGTCGAGCACGCCGCGCGCGACCGCGCCGCCGCCCAGATCGACCATGAGCTGCGCGGCGCGGGCCAGCACGTCGGGCGGCGCCTCGACATCGCCGCCGCGCTCGAATCGATACGCGGCATCGGTGGAGAGCCCGAGCGCCCTCGACGTCCGACGGATCGAGCCCGGATCCCAGTACGCGGCTTCGAGGAGCACGCGGGTGGTCGACGCGGTCACCTCGCTATCGGCCCCGCCCATCACCCCGCCGATGCCAACCGCGCGCTCGGGATCGCACACCATCGCCATGTCGGGGCCGAGCGCGCGCTCCTGGCCGTCCAGGGTCTTGATCCGCTCGCCCGGGCGGGCCCGGCGCACCACCACGGTGTGCTGGGCCAGCGCGTCGAGGTCGAACGCGTGCAGCGGCTGGCCCATCTCCCACATGATGTAGTTGGTCACGTCGACCAGGTTGTTGATCGGGCGCAGACCCACCGCGCGCAGGCGCTGGGCCAGCCACGGCGGCGACGGCTTCACGGTGAGGCCGGTGATCACGCGGGCGCAGAACCGCGGACACAGGTCGGTGGCCTCGATGTCCAGGGCGGCCAGCGCGGACGCCTCGGTCTCCCCCTCCGCGACCGCGACCTTGGGGAAGCGGAACGGCGCCCCGGTCAGGGCCGCCACCTCGCGGGCCACGCCCACCACCGAGAGCGCGTCCGGGCGGTTGGGCGTGATCTCGATGTCGAGGATCCAGTCGTCGAGCCCGAGGTAGGTCGAGAGATCCGCGCCCCGCGGGGCCTCGGCGGGCAGCAGCAGGATGCCGCTGTGGTCGTCGCTGACCCCGAGCTCCTTCTCGGAGCACAGGATGCCCTCCGAGACGACGCCGCGGATCCTCGCCGCTTTCACCTCGCCCAGGCCGGGCAGCCGCGCCCCGGGCGGCGCGAAGGCGGCCCGCCCGCCGACCGCGGCGTTGGGCGCGCCGCACACCACCGAGAAGTGGCGGTCGGGCAGCGCCACGCGCACGAGCCGATTGTGATGACCGGCCGCGCTCACCCCGAGATCGCGCTCGATCGCCTCGATCTCGCCGACCACCACTCCGGACAGGCCCTCCACCACCGGGGCCACCTGCTCGACGCCGATGCCCGCGTTGGTGAGGCGGTCGGCCACCGCGCGCGCGTCGAGATCGGTCTCGACGAACTCCTGAAGCCACCGGTAGGTGATCTTCACCGGCCGGGCAGCCCCGCGAACTGCTGCAGGAAGCGCAGATCGTTGTCGAAGAAGAGCCGGATGTCGTCGATCTCGTACTTGAGCAGGGCGATGCGATCGATCCCCATGCCGAAGGCCCAGCCGGTGACCTCTTCCGGGTCGTAGCCGACGTTGCGGAGCACGTTGGGGTGCACCATCCCGGAGCCCAGGATCTCGAGCCAGCCCGATTCCCTGCAGAAGCGGCACCCGTCGCCGCCGCACTTGAAGCAGCGCACGTCCACCTCGGCGGAGGGCTCGGTGAACGGAAAGAACGACGGCCGGAAGCGCACCGCCGAGCGCGGCCCGAACATCTCGCGCGCGAAGAGCTGCAGCGTGGCCTTCAGATCGGCCATGGTGATGTGCCGATCCACCGCGAGCCCCTCGACCTGGTGGAACATCGGCGAGTGGGTGGCGTCCAGGATGTCGCGCCGGTAGACCTTGCCCAGGCAGATCACCCGCACCGGCGGCCGCTGTGCCTTCATGGTGCGGATCTGCACCGGCGAGGTGTGCGTACGCAGCAGCGTGTCCGCGGAGAGGTGAAAGGTGTCCTGCATGTCGCGCGCGGGATGGTCGACGGGGAAGTTGAGCGCGGCGAAGTTGTAGTAGTCCGACTCGACCTCGGGGCCTTCCGCGACCGAGAAGCCGAGCCCCTCGAACACCTCGATGATCTCCTCGGTCACCCGGGTGATCGGATGGACCGGCCCCGGGATGGGCCCCCGCCCGGGCAGCGTGAGATCGGGCCGGTCGATCTCGAGCGTGCGGCGATGCTCCTCCGCCCTCAGCGACTCGAGGCGCGCCGCGATGGCGGCCTCGATCTCGGTCTTGGCCCGGTTGGCCTGCTCGCCGACCTTCGGCCGCTCGGCCGCCGGGATGCCGCCGAGCGAGCGCAGCACGGCGGTGAGCTGACCCGCCCGCCCGAGCACGCGCACCCGCACCTGCTCGAGGTCGGACGTGGAGCGGGCCCCGGCGACCTCCGCCAGGGCCCGCTCGAGGACCTCCTGGACCCGCGGGTCCTCCGCCACGCTCAGGCGCGCTGGGCGCGAGCCGTCTCGGCCAGCTTGGCGAACGCCGTGGGGTCGGACACCGCCAGCTCGGCCAGGATCTTGCGATCCAGCGCGATGCCGGCCTTCTTGAGCCCGGCCATGAAGACGGAGTACGACAGCCCGAGCTGTCGGCACGCCGCGTTCACCCGGATGATCCAGAGCGCGCGGGCGCGCCGCTTCTTCTGCTTGCGTCCCTTGTAGGCGAAGGCGCCGGCGCGCAGCACCGTCTCCGCGGCCGGACGGTACAGCTTGCGGCGACCGCCGAAGTAGCCTTTCGCCTGCTTGAGGATCTTCTTCCTGCGCTGGCGGGTCTTGGCCCCGCCCTTTGCCCGTGGCATGACGTGCGCTCCCCTTCGGTTAGAGGTACGGAACGAGGGCCTTCAGACGCGGCTGGTCCGCCTTCGAGACCAGCGTCGGCTTGCGGAGGCGGCGCTTGCGCTTCGGCCCCTTGCCCTCGAGTTTGTGCCGCTTCCAGCCGCGACTGCGCTTCAGCTTGCCCGTCCCGGTGGCCTTGAGCCGCTTCGCGGCGGCCCGCTTCGTCTTGATCTTCGGCATATGCGTGTCTCCGGCTAGTGCGGCTTGGGCGACAGGATCATGCTCAGCATCCGGCCTTCCATCCGCGGATGATTCTCGATGACCGCGATGTCGGACATGCCTTCCATCATCTTGTTCAGCATCTTCCAGCCCAGCTCGGTGTGGGCCATCTCGCGGCCCTTGAAGCGCACCGTCACCTTGGCCTTGTTGCCTTCCTCCAGGAAGCGCCGCACGTGCTTGGCCTTGAAGTCGAAGTCGTGCGTGTCGGTCTTGGGTCCGAGCTTGACTTCCTTGACCTGGATCGTGGTCTGCTTCTTCCGCGCGTCCTTCTGCCGCCGCGACTGCATGTACTTGTACTTGCCGAAGTCCATGATCCGGCACACCGGGGGCTGTGCCTCGGCGGCCACCTCGACCAGATCCATGTCCCGCTGCCGCGCCAGATCGAGCGCCTGCTGGATCGGCATGACCCCCAGCTGCTCGCCGTCGGCGCTCACGACCCGCACTTCCCTCACCCGAATGCCTTCATTGATCCGGATGTCCTTTGACTGGATGGCGCGCGCTCCTTGGGTGCGAGCGCGCGCTAGACCGCGCGGCCCACGGTGAGGGTGGCGGAACGGCCGGCGATCTCCGCGGTGAGCTCGGCCACGATGCGCTCCAGCGGCACCGCGCCCACGTCCTCGCCGCCGCGGCGGCGCAGGCTGGCGGTGCCGGCCTGGGCCTCCCGCTCTCCCACGACCAGCACGTAGGGGACCTTCCGGATCTGGGCGTCGCGCACGCGGTAGCCCAGCTTCTCGTTGCGGTCGTCCAGCTCGGCGCGGATGCGCGCGGCCCGCAACGCCGCGAACACGCGCCGGCCGTACTCGGCGTGCTTCTCGCTGATCGGCAGGACCCGCGCCTGCACCGGCGCCAGCCACGTCGGGAACGCGCCGGCGAAGTGCTCGGTGAGGATCGCCACGAAGCGCTCGTAGGAGCCGAAGATCGCGCGATGGATCACGACCGGGCGCTTGGGCTGGCCGTCCGCGTCGATGTACTCGCACTGCATGCGCTCGGGCAGCATCGTCAGATCCACCTGGATGGTGGCGAGCTGCCACTGGCGGCCCAGCGCGTCCTCCACGTCGATGTCGATCTTGGGGCCGTAGAAGGCGCCGCCGCCCTTGTCCAGGTCGCAGGTCAGCCCGTTCGCCCGTAGCGCCTGGTGGAGCGCGTCCTCCGCCTGGTCCCACTGCTGCTCGCTGCCGAGCTTGTCGGGCGGCCGCGTGGCCAGCCGGTACGACGGCTGCAGGTTGAAGGTGCCGTACCACTCCCGGACCAGCTCGAGCAGGTCGGTGATCTCGGACTGGACCTGCTCCGGCCGGCAGTAGAGATGGGCGTCGTCCTGCGTGAACTGGCGCACCCGCACCAGCCCGGACAGGGCACCCGACCGCTCGTTGCGGTGGCAGCGGCCCATCTCCGAGTAGCGCAGGGGCAGATCGCGGTAGGAGCGGAGCGCACGCTTGTACACGAAGGTCGACTCGGGGCAGTTCATCGGCTTGAGGCTGAAGACCTCGTCCTCGACCTCGAACTTGAACATGTTGTCCTGGTAGAGGTCCCAGTGCCCGGACTGCACCCACAGCTTCTTGTTCACCAGCAGCGGGGTCGAGATCTCCTGGTAGCCCCGCTGATCGAGGGACTCGCGGGCGTACTTCTCCAGCTCGCGCACCAGCACCATGCCGCCCGGCAGCCAGAACGGCGCGCCGGGGGCGATGTCGTAGAAGTCGAACAGGTCGAGCTCGCGCCCGAGCTTGCGGTGATCGCGCTTCTTCGCCTCCTCGAGCCGCCAGAGGTGCTTGTCGAGCTCCTCCTGGGTGAGCCAGGCGGTGCCGTAGATCCGCTGCAGCATCGGGTTCTTCTCGTCGCCGCGCCAGTAGGCGCCGGAGGACGAGAGCAGCTTGAATGCCTTCAGCTGACCGGTGGACGCCACGTGCGGGCCCCGGCAGAGATCGAGGAAGTCGCCCTGCCGGTAGATGGACACCACCGGCGCGTCGATGCCGCGCAGGATCTCCACCTTGAACGGCTCGCCGCGCTCCTCGAAGAAGGCGATGGCGCCCTCGCGCGGCATCTCCTCGCGCGTGAACGGGTAGTCGGCCTTCACGATCTCGCGCATGGTCTCCTCGATGCGCGCGAGATCCTCCGGCGAGAACGGCTCGGCCTTGAGGAAGTCGTAGTAGAAGCCGTCCTCGATGGCCGGCCCGATCGCGACCTTGACCTCGGGGAACAGCCGCTTCACCGCCTGGGCCATCACGTGGGAGGTGGAGTGCCGCAGGGTCGGCAGGGGCTCGGGCAGGCAGTCGAATTCCCCCGCGAAGCTCAGGTGGCGAGACTCCTCAGACATGTTCATCTGCGGGGGCCCCGAAATGGCCCCCGCACTCCCCCAATCAGCGGACACGCGATCACCACATTCCTTTCACGGAGACAAAAAAGCATCACAGGGCTGCGCCCGGTGATGCTCGCAACTCCCCTCAGTCACTTCACGCTCGACCGGCTGACGATGCACACCCCCCAGAGCATGGATGGTAGGCTCGGGCGGTTTCGAACCGCCGACCTCTACCGTGTCAAGGTAGCGCTCTCCCACTGAGCTACGAGCCTATGCCCACAAAAGCATTGAATACCCTACCGGAGCGGCCGATCCCCGTCAAGGGGAGCGGCCCGCCGCGAGCCCGGCCAACACCGTCTCGGTCAGGCCCGGCCCGTCCTCCGGGGCCAGCAGCACCCGGGCGGCCGCCAGCATCGGGTAGCCGTCGCGCCCCCGGGCCAGGTAGTCCGGCACCGCGACCCGGTAGCGCCCGTCCGGAACGAGCGGGCGGCCGTCGACCTCGACGTGGCCGATGCGCCGGCCCGGAGGTCTCGCCGGATCCACGGTGAACCGCACCCCCGCGGTCTGGAGGAAGTGGCCGCTCGGCCGCGGCAGCTGGTCCACCGAGCGCTCCAGCGCGGCCCGCAGAGCCTCGCCCGAGACCTCCAGCAGCGTGACCGTATTGCTGAACGGCAGCAGCTGACGGACGTCGCGCTTCGTGATCGGCCCGGCCGGGATCACCCGATTGCCCCGGATCGCCCCGCTGTTGAGCAGGCCCACCTGCGCGCCCACGCGCGCGCGCATCAGGTCGGCGAAGAGACGGCCGACCGGCGTCTCCTGTCGGCGCGTGACGCTCTCGCGCGCGTCGAGCGGGGCCGCGGCGGTGGCCACGACGCTGTCCAGCTCGCGCGCCAGCCGCACCGCCTGCTCCTGCACCAGCGCGACCACGTCCGGCGCCTCGGCCAGCCGGTCGTCGATGGGAATCAGGCGCTCGCGACGGCCGAGCACCGCGCCGCAGCGGATCTCGTACTCCACCTGCCCCACGTTGAGCGCGTCCGCCCCGGCCTTGATGATCACGGTGCGGCCCGCCTCGTGCAGCATCGGGTCGTGATCGTGGCCGCCCAGGATGGCGTCGATCGGCAGGGCGTCGGCCAGCACCCGGTCCTCGCGCAGCGGCAGGTGCGTCAGGGCCACCCGCAGGTCGACCGGGCCGAGCGCGGCCAGCGCGGCGCGCGCCGCGGCCAGCGGTGCCTCGAAGCGCAGCCCGGGCCCCGGGCTGGAGGTCTTGGCCGCATCGGCCGTGGTGAGGCCGATCATTCCGACCCGCACGCCCTCGAAGTCCCGGCGAAGCCAGGGCCGCGCGCCGCCGAAGGGAGCGCCGGTGGCCCCGTCGAGCACGTTGCTCGACACCCACGGGAAGCGCGACTCGCCGATGCGCTGCGCGAGCACCGCGGGACCGAAGTCGAACTCGTGATTGCCGAAGGTGGCCGCGTCGAGGCCGAGCGCGTTCCAGCCCTCGATCATCTGGGCGCCCTGCCGCAGCGTCGACAGCAGCGAGGGCGACAGCGTGTCGCCGGCCAGCACGAACAGCGTGTTGGGGCTCTCCTGCCGCAGCGCGCGCACCAGCGTGGCCACCCGCGCGAGGCCGCCGCGACCCTGGGCGGGCTCGAGCTCGTAGACGTCGTTGACGAGCAGGAGCTGCACGCGGACCGGCGGGCGGTCGGCACAGCGCGTCTCCGCGCAGCCCGCGCACAGGAGGAGCAGCGTGGCGACCGCGAAGCGGCGAACGTTCGAGGCGTCGACGGCTCTACCGGAGGAACTGATTCACGAAGCCGCTGACGATCTGGTACCGGAACTGTCCGTTGATCGCGAGCGTGCGCTTGGCGATGTCGTCGGGCACCGGGGGAAACGGCTGGGCCAGCTTCACCGCAGTGAGGGCGGCCTCGTCGAGGATCTGGGTGCCCGAGGAGTGGCGCAGCTCGATGTACTCCAGGCGGCCGTCCTTGGCGATGTGGAACTCGATCAGCAGCTCGCCCTCGATGCCTCGCTCACCGGCCGGTCGCGGATACACCCACTTCGATTTGATGCGCTCTCGCACCTTGTTGAAGTAGTCCTGGTACTTCGGCTCCGGCGTGTCGAGCGGGATCGGCTCTCCGTCGACGCCCCCGCGCCCGCCGCCCTGCAGCCCGCCCCCGCCGCCGGGCTGCCGCCAGATGCTGGGCGGCCGTGCGGCCGCCACCTGCGGCTGACTGGGCGCCGTGGGGGCCGGCGCACCCTGCGCGGTCTCCGCGGGCGCCGTTTCGGGCGCGGGCGGCGTCGGCTCGGGCGTCTTCACCATCGGCTGCGGTGCCGGCTCCGACTTCGCCACGGCCCGGGGCGGCGCGGGCGGCTGGACCGGCGCGAACCGGGGCGCCGGGGCCACCCGCGGCGGGGCCGGCGGCATCCGCGGGGCGGGCGGTGTCCGCGGCGCCGGCGGCGCCTCGCGCGCCACGCTCTCCGGCGGCGCGGCCGGGCGCGACGGGTTACCGAGCGGGGCCTTCTCCTCCGGCCGCTCGGGCGCGATGTCCACGAGGAGGGGCTCGCCTCGCTTCACGTAGGGCGACGACTGGAAGAGCCCCGGCACGACGACGAACGGAACCAGGACGAAGAGGTGGAAGAGGAGCGACGTCACGATGGCGAGCACCAACGTGCGCTGGGTGCGGTCCTCGGGAAGCGGAATCCTCCACTTCACGCGGTCAATTATGGCACGGCCCGTCATCCCGGGGCCGGCGGGGAACGAGCCCTCCGTCCGGCCGCTTCTCTGACGAAATCCGTCCCGGCGATGACATCCGTGGGCTCGGCCCCGCTCCCGACCCGGGTCGGGCGGAATCGCCTCCTCGTCGTTTCACGGATTTAGCCGCGCGCAGACTTGGCACGCCACTGGAAGACAGTGCGCGGCAACCCCATGAGACTCCTGATCAAAGCTCTCCTCGCGCTCGCCACCCTCGTGCTCGTGGCCGGGGCCGGCGGGACTCAGCCGGGCCCGTACTCCTTCGGGGTCCTGAACCAGCAGAGTCCGGCCCTCACCGCGGAGCGCTGGAATCCGATCCTGCACTACGTGAGCGTCGGCAGCGGCGTGCCGCTGCAGCTGAAGATGGGTCGCACCGTGCAGGAGACGGACGCGATGATGGGCCGCGGCGAGTTCGACTTCGTGTTCACCAATCACAACTTCCAGTCCGAGTTCGACGCGGTGGGCTTCAAGGTGATCGCGCGCTGGGCCGGCGAGCCGATTCGCGCGGTCATCGCGGTGCCCACGGACAGCCCGATCCGTCATCTGCGCGAGCTCGAGGGCAAGCGCGTCTCCTTCCCCTCCACCGACGCCTTCGTGGCCTACGCGGTGCCGCTCGTCGCGCTCAAGCACGCGGGCGTCCGGGTCGAGCAGGTGTTCGGCGGCAACCAGGACGGCACGCTCGCGCAGCTCAAGGCGAAGCGGGTGGAAGCCGGCGCGGTGAACTCGCGCTTCCTCGCCCAGTACGCGGAGCGCGAGCAGGTGCAGTTCCGCGAGATCTTCGTCTCCGAGGGGTTTCCGGACCTCGCGGTGATCGTGCACCCCCGCGTCCCCGCCGCCACCGTCGAGCGAGTGCGCCGCGCCCTGCTCGCGATGGGCCGCGACCCCCATGCGGCGCCGGTGCTCGCGATCGCCAGGTTCAAGGGCTTCGACCCGGCCGGCGATCGCGACTACGAGGCCGTCCGCCGCATCTACCGCCTGATCGGCCAGTGAGATCGAGCCTCCGCACCCTCCTGCTGGGCCTCAGCAGCGTCGCGATCGTCGCGGTGACGCTCGGCGGCCTCGCGGTCAACCTCCGTGACCGCTCGACCGCGGCCCGCGTGCGGCTGGGCGAGCAGACCGAGCGGCTGGCCACCGCGGCGGCGCCGCTGCTGCTGGACTCGCTGGTGGTCGGCGATCTGGCCCGGGCCGAGCAGACCCTTCGCAATCTCAACGGCGAGTCGGTGTGGAGCCGCATCGCCCTCTACGAGAGCGACGGGCGCCGCCTCATCTTCGACGCCTCCCCCACCAACCTGCGCCGCTCGGACGCCCCGCGCTGGCTCAAGCAGCTGATCCCGGTGCCACTGGAGGAGCATCGCGTGGCCATCGCGGCCGCGCCGGTCGTCTACGGGGTGCTCGGGGTGACCCCGTCGCTGCAGAGCCTCGAGACCGAGCTGTGGTCGGAGATCCGCACCATGATCGCGGTCACCGGGGTCCTGCTGATCAGCCTGCTCGGGCTGATCCACGTGATCCTCGTGGTCGGCCTGCGCCCGGTGCGCGCGCTCGCGGAGAGCGCCACCCGGCTCGGCCACGGCGACCTCACCGCCCGCATGCCGGAGACGCGCCTGACCGAGATGTGGCCCACCGTGCGGGCCTTCAACTCGATGGCGGCCAGTCTGGAGCACTCGCTGCACGAGGCCCGCCACCGCGAGGCGCGCATGCAGAGCCTCGTCGAGATCAGCGGCGAGCTGTCGCGCATCCAGCACATCGACACGCTGCTGGGCCGCATCGCGGACGCGTGCGGGCGCCTCGTCAACACCGACTGGGTGGGGTTTCGCCTCGTGGAGGGAGACGAGCTGGTGGTGGCGGGCACGCTCGAGACCGGCTCGCACCTCTCGCTCAAGCCGCGGATCAAGATCGGGGAGAGCCTCGCCGGGCTGGTCGCCCGCACCGGCAAGCCGCTGCTGCTCCGCGATCCGGCCAACCATCCCGGCGTGATTCCCGAGCACGCCGAAGCGGTCCGCCGGCTGGGTCACCGGGGAGTGCTCGTGGTGCCCGCGAAGATCGGGGATCGGGTGGTGGGCGTGCTGAGCTTCCTCACCCGCCGCGAGCAGGGATTCTCGGTGGAGGACCTGGCCATCGCCACCGCGTTCGCCTCGCACGCCGCGATCGCGCTGGAGAACAGCCGACTGCTGCACGAGTCGCGGCGCGCCTACGACGAGCTGGCCCAGACCCAGGGCCAGCTCGAGCAGGCCCAGAAGATGGACGCGATCGGCCGGCTCGCCGGCGGGGTGGCCCACGACTTCAACAACCTGCTGACCGTGATCCTCGGCCGGACCGAGATGCTGCTGCAGCCGCTGCCGCCGGAGCACCCGATGCGGCGGGGCATCGAGCTGATCCAGCGCACCGCCGGCCGCGCCGCCGATCTCACCCGCCAGCTGCTCGCCTTCAGCCGCAAGCAGGTGCTGGAGGCCACCGTCCTCGACCTCAACGCGGTGGCCGCCGACATGCGCGACATGCTCGGCCGCCTCATCGGCGAGGACATCGCGCTCGTGACCAGCCCGAGCCTGGAGCTGGGCCGGGTGAAGGCGGATCGCGGACAGATCGAGCAGGTGGTGATGAACCTCGCGGTCAACGCGCGCGACGCGATGCCCCAGGGCGGCCATCTCATCATCGAGACCGAGAACGTCGATCTCGACGCCGAGTACGTGCGCCGCCACGTGGGAGCGCGCCCGGGTCCCCACGTGATGCTGGCGGTCTCGGACAGCGGCGTCGGCATCCCGCGCGAGATCCAGCGCCACATCTTTGAACCGTTTTTTACTACCAAGGAGCCGGGGAAGGGTACCGGTCTCGGGCTGGCCACCGTGTACGGCATCGTCAAGCAGAGCGGCGGTTACATCGAGTGCGACAGCGAGCCGGGGCGCGGCACCACCTTCCGCATCTACCTGCCGCGGGTGGACGTGCCGGCGCCGGGAGCCGAGCGCGTCGGCCGGCCCCCGGACACCGCCGGCGGCACCGAGACCATCCTGCTGGTGGAGGACGAGGAGGGCGTGCGCGAGCTGGCCCGCGACATCCTGCGCGCCACCGGCTACACCGTGATCGAGGCGCGCAACGGCGCGGAGGCGCTCCTGCTCTCCGAGCGGCACCAGGGGCCGCTCGATCTCCTGCTGACCGACGTGGTGATGCCGCGCATGAGCGGGCGCGAGCTGGCCGAGCGGCTGACCCCGCTGCGCCCCGACCTGAGCGTGCTCTACATGTCGGGCTACACCGACGACGCGGTCATCCGCCACGGCGTCCTCGGCGCGGGGACCGCCTTCCTGCAGAAGCCGTTCACGCCGGCGATCCTGGTCGGCCGCGTCCGCGAGACGCTCGACCTGTCCCGACCGGCCGCGGTCTAGTCTAGCCGGCTAGAGACCGCGTCCCACCGCCTCCGCCACCGGCCGCAGCTCGCGCATCAGCTGGGCGAACTTCGACGGCTTGAGCGACTGCGGGCCGTCCGAGAGCGCCTCCTCCGGCCGCGGATGCACCTCGATGATGAGGCCGTCGGCGCCACACGCCACCGCGCCCTTCGCCATCGGGGCCACCAGGTCCCAGTGCCCGGTGCCGTGCGAGGGATCGACCACCACCGGGAGGTGGCAGAGCTTCTTGATCACCGGCACCGCGTTGAGATCGAGGGTGAAGCGGGTCGCCGTCTCGAACGTGCGGATGCCGCGCTCGCACAGGATGACGTTCGGATTGCCGGCGGAGAGGATGTACTCGGCGGACAGGAGGAATTCCTGGATGCTGGTGGCCATGCCGCGCTTGAGCAGGACCGGCTTGCCGATCTCCCCGACCCGCCGCAGCAGCGTGAAGTTCTGGATGTTCCGCGCGCCGATCTGCAGGATGTCCGAGTACTCGGCCACCACCTCGACGCTCTCCGTCTCGAGCACCTCGGTCACCACCGGCAGCCCGGTGCGCTTGCGCGCCTCGGCCAGGTAGCGCAGCCCCTGCTCCTTGAGGCCCTGGAAGGCGTAGGGCGACGTGCGCGGCTTGAAGGCGCCGCCCCGCAGGATCCGCGCCCCCGCCTCCTTGACCGCGTCGGCCACCTCCAGGACCTGCGACTCCGACTCGACCGAGCACGGGCCGGCCATCACCACCACGTCGCGGCCGCCGACCGAGACGCCGTTGATGCGCACCTCGCTGGATTCGCGGCGCACCTCGCGGCTGGCCAGCTTGAAGGGCTGCTGCACCGGCATGACCGACTCGACGGTCTCGAGCGCCTCCAGCAGGCGCAGGTCGGGACGGCCCCGCTCCTCGCCGACCGCGGCCACGATCGTCTTGAACTCGCCGCGGATGACGTGCGGGCCGTAGCCCATCTCGGTGATGCGCTGGCACACGTCGGTGACGTCGGCGTCGCTGATCCCGGACTTGAGCACGATGATCATAGGGTCCTCCCCAGCACCTGGGCCAGTGGCCGCAGCTCGGCCATGAGCTGCGCGAACTTGGTGGGCTTGAGCGATTGCGGGCCGTCGGACAGCGCCTCGGCCGGGTTGTTGTGCACCTCGATGATGAGCCCGTCGGCGCCCGCCGCGAGCCCCGCCCTGGCCATCGCGGAGACGTACTCCCAGTGTCCGGTGCCGTGGCTCGGGTCCACCATCACCGGCAGGTGCGAGAGCTTCTTCACCACCGGGATCGCGTTGAGATCCAGCGTGTAGCGAGTGGCGGTCTCGAAGGTGCGGATGCCGCGCTCGCAGAGGACCACGTTGGGATTGCCGCCGGCCAGCACGTACTCCGCGGACAGCAGCCACTCCTGGATCGAGGTGGACATCCCGCGCTTGAGCAGGACCGGCTTGCCGCACTCGGCCACCCGCTTGAGCAGGGAGAAGTTCTGCACGTTGCGCGCACCGATCTGGAGGATGTCGGCGTGCTGGGCGACCACCTCGACCTTGTCGGGCTCCATGACCTCGGTCACCACCGGCAGGCCGGTGCTCTTGCTCGCTTCCTTCAGCAGCGCGAGCCCGTCCTCCTCGAGCCCCTGGAAGGCGTAGGGCGACGTGCGCGGCTTGAACGCCCCGCCGCGGAGCACGTGGGCGCCCGCCGCCTTGACCCCCTCGGCCACCGCGTTGAGCTGGGGCTGCGACTCCACCGAGCACGGGCCGGCCATGACCACGATCTGGCGGCCCCCGATCGGGACGCCGTGCACCTTGAACTGGGTGTTGTCGGGATGCGCCTCGCGGCTGGCGAGCTTGAAGGGCTGCAGGATGCGAACCACGCTCTCCACCGATTCGAGCGACTGCAGCGCGAGCAATTGCTCCTTGGCGCGGTCGTCGCCGACCACCCCGATGATGGTGCGCACCTCCCCGCGCGAGAGATGGGTCTTGAACCCGAACTCCCGCACCCGTCGTGAGACGTCCTCGATGTCGGCGTCACTGACGCCCGGCTTCAGCACGATGATCATCGGTTCCTCCTTGTCGAGACGGCCGTAGAAACTAAAACGCCGCGGGCCGGTTGCCCGCGGCGTCTATCGTGTTCCTGGCGCCACGGGCCGGTTCGTCCGCCCGTGGCTCCTCGAGTTCAGCTCATGGGAGCCAGGTGGCGGACGTTGGGAAAGTAAAAATACGACCGCCACGCGCCGTGGCCGCCCATTCCCGCTGCCGTCGTGTGCACCTGACTCATGGCCTCCAAAGTGCGCCGAGTCTACGGGCCCGGCTTCTCCCTGTCAAGCCTCCCGTTGGGCGTCTGATCCGGGGCCTCGGACGGGGGGACCCGGCGGCCGTGGAGCCACGTCGTGATCCGGTGCCGGTAGTAGTAGAGCGGCAGGGCCACCGCGACCGCCACCGCGGAGATCAGGATGACCTGCAGATAGTCGCCGGCCGCGGTATGGGCGCCCTGAGCGGAGAGCACCCAGGTTCCGGGAATCCGCCCGAGGCCCGACACGAGCGCGAAGACCCAGATCGGCATCGGGCTGATCCCGAAGAGGTAGCAGACGATGTCCTTGGGCAGGCCCGGGATGAGGTACACGATGAAGCAGAGCACCGCGCCCTCCGCCTCGACGATGAAGCCGAGGCGGTTCCAGGTCTCGGTGCTCACCAGGTTCTTCACGTAGTGCACGCCCAGCCACCGGCCGATCCCGAAGGCGGCGACCGAGCCCAGGGTGAGACCGATGGTGGAGTAGAGCAGGCCGAGCCACTGACCGAAGAGATAGCCGCCGAGGATGCCGGTGGCCTCCCCGGGGATCGGCGAGATCACGACCTGCAGCGCCTGCAGGACGATGAAGATGACCGGCGCCAGCATGCCCCACTCACGCAGCGTCCGCTTGAGGAAGAGCTTGTCCGCGTAGAGCCTCACCAGGAACTGATAGAGGGGGGCGTCGGTCCAGACGAGCCACGCGCCGCCGCCGATGATCAGCGCGCTGGCCCCGATGGCGATGCCCCAGCCGACGCGCGAGCTCATCCGGCTGGTGCTCCTCGGAGCGGCATCGGCGGCGCTCAGGTCGCCGGCGCCACGCTCGACCGGCCCAGGTGGCCGAACCGGCCGTAGCGCGGCCACCAGCCGGGTCGGAACGGCCGCGTCGCGGCCAGCTGGGTGACCATGGCGAACCAGCGCGTCGGGGTGTGGGCCGCCATCCACTGCGCGAAGCGCAGCACGCGGTAGGGGCCGTGATAGCGCGCGACCAGATGCCGGTAGCGGTCGAGCCCGGCCTCGAGCGACTGGCGGCCCTCGAGGACGCGCTGCACGATCCGGCCGCACTCGCCGCCGAAGTAGAGCGCGGGGCGGATGCCCTCCGCGGTGAGCGGCAAGCACTGCCCCGCCGCGTCGCCGACCGCGAAGATCCCGTCCACCGTCGGCGGGAGCAGACGGCTCGGGAAATAGGTGCCGTGATACGACTCGGCGGCCGTGCCGTAGTCACCCAGTAAGCGCTCGATCGCCGGCTTGAGCTTGGAGTGGCCGGCGTAGGAGCCCAGCCCGACCAGGCTCCCCTGCCCGACCGGGAAGATCCAGCCGAGCCCCTGCGGGATCAGCCGGCGGTCCAGCAGAAACGCCAGGCCCCGGTCCTGGAGCGCGGTGTGGGTCTCGAGCCCGAAGGAGTGACGGTGGCGGCCCGGCCCGCCGGTGACCGCGCGCCGCCAGCCCGAGGCGTCCACGATGATCGGAGCGGTGAACCGGCCCTCGCCGGTCAGGACCGACCCGTCGTGGAGGCCCGACACCGACGTGCGGAGGAATCGCACGCGACACTGGGCCAGCAGCCCCTCGCAGAAGGCCCGGTAGTCGAAGGTGCAGAAGGGCACGCCCGAGAGCTCGTAGCGCACGGTGCGCGTGGGCGTGCGGATCTCGAGCCAGTCGTGCACGTCCAGCACGCTGTCGCGCACGCCGAGGGCCTCCGGCACCCAGAGGGGCGTGCCGCAGGCCGAGGTCTGCACGGTGCCGACCTCGTGGCGATCCAGCAGGAGGACGTGACCACGGAGCTGGCGGGCCACCGCGAGGCCGGCGAAGCTGGCCCCCACCACGATGGCGTCGTAATCCCGGGCGGGCATTTCGAGGCCCAGCATACCCGAAAGCCGTGCCGTCGCTATGGCTCTCGCAGGAATGCCCGGAGCGCGGTCTTCACCTTGGGGTTCTGACCCAGCAGCACCGTGTAGTGATTGGTGCCCGGCACCATCACCAGCTTCGCCCGCGGGATGGCGTGGGTCATCGCGCGTCCTTCCTCCTCGGTCATCAGGCAGTCGGTGGGCGTGAGCAGCCCGTCGGGCGCGCGGAAGATCAGGGTCGGCGCCTTCACCTGATGATGGTAGACCCAGAGCCGCTCGCGCTCGAGGTTGGTGATCTCCTCCTCGATCGCGTGCCGCGCCGCCTTCGACCGCACCGTGCCCGCGGGCAGCACCTCGACGTCGTAGCGGAAGTACCGCTCGAGGTAGTCGTTCCAGCGGCCCTCGAACATGGGCAGCATGCGGACGAAGCCGAGGAACATGTCCAGCGACGGGAACTCGACGCCGAGCCGGTTGATCGCGGGCCGCAGCGAGTCGAGCACCTCCGCGCGCACGTCGATGCCGCCGTCCACCAGCACGAGCCGGGAGACCCGCGCGGGCCGGGTGGCCGCGAAGCGCAGGGCGATGTGCGCGCCGAGCGAGTGGCCGATCACGACCGCCTGGCGCAGCCCGAGGTGATCGAGCAGGCCGTCGAGGTCGTCACAGTGATGAGCCAGGCTGTAGCCCTTCTCCGGCTTGTCGCTCTCGCCCCGGCCCCGCAGGTCGTACGCGATGAGGCGGTGACCCGGAGACAGCACGTCGGCCACGCTCGCCCAGCAGACGTGATTCGCGGTGAGGCCGTGGATGCAGACGATGGCCGATCCCGCGGGTCCGTTGGCGGGGCCGGGCCACTGCTCGACGGCGAGCGAGACGGGGCCGATCGCGACGCGATCCATCGCGGTCAGCACGCTAGCAAGCGACGATCAGGCGGTCAAGGGAGGGCGCCGAGATCACTCGCCGAGGTACCAGCGGCGCCGGGCCCGGGGACCGTAGGTGAGGCCGAAGCGGCGCATCGCCACCGACGTCACCCATTCCACCGCCTCCGCCGGGGAATCGGTCAGCTGCAGGCGCTGCTCGTCGCCCGGATCGATGGTGCCCTCCACGAGGAGCCGATTGCGCACGAAGGCGGTGAGCGGGCCCCAGAAGTCGCGCCCCATGAGCACGATGGGAAACTCGCGCACCTTGCCGGTCTGCACGAGGGTGGCGATCTCGAACATCTCGTCGAGGGTGCCGAAGCCGCCGGGCAGCGCGATGAACGCGTAGGAATATTTCACCAGCATCACCTTGCGCACGTAGAAGTGCCGGAAGGTGATCCAGCGATCGAGGTAGGGGTTCGGCTGCTGCTCGTGGGGCAGCTCGATGTTGCAGCCGATCGAGCGGCCGCCCGCCTCGCGGGCGCCCCGGTTCGCCGCCTCCATGATCCCGGGGCCGCCGCCGGTCATCACCGTGAACCCGGCCCGGGCCAGCCGCGCGCCGAGCTCGCGCCCGAGCTCGTAGTACGGATGGTCGGCCTTGAAGCGCGCGGAGCCGAATACGGTGACGCACGGGCCGACGAAGTGCAGCGCGCGGAAGCCCCGCATGAACTCGCAGAAGATGCCGATGGCCCGGCCCAGCTCGAAGATGCGCGTCTGCGGGCCCTGGAGGAAGCGGACGACCTCCGGCGTGACGGTCTGCTTGCCCCAGTGCGAGCGGTCGGACGCCGGCGGGGCGGCCGGCGGATCGTGCGGTGTCGGGTCGGCTGCGCTCGTCAGGCGCGCTACTCGGGGCCGCGGGCGGACTGCACCGCGACGACCGAGACGTTGTCGGGCTGCGCGTCCTCGCGCGGACGGTAGCTCGCGGTGTAGCCGAGCGTGAGAGAGAACTGACCCTCGCCGCGACCATCGGTGGCCTGCACGCCGCCGGCCGCGTCCCCCGATTCGGCGAGCGCGTTCAGCTGGCTCAGGATGGGCTCGAGCTCGAGGCCGTTCTGGCGGGCGAAGTCCCCCACGGTCAGGCCGGGGAAGCGCGCGTAGAGGTCGTGCTTCTGATCCACGTAGAGCCGGCGGCCCTGGGTGAACACCGGCGCGGTCCCGGGATGACGGGCCAGCACGTCGTTGATCTTCGACTCCGCGGTGATCGGAGCCGGCTCGGCCGTCGCCATCGCGCTACTTGCCCCGCACCGTGAGGACCGGGCGCGGCGCCATCGAGACCAGGCGCGTGGCCACGCTGCCCAGGAAGAGCTTGGCGAGCCCGCTGCGTCCGTGCGTGCCGATCACGAGGAGGTCCGCCTTCCGCGATCGCGCGGCGCGGGCGATCAGCTCGTGGGGCACGCCCTCCAGGAGGAGGCCGGTGGCGCGCGCGCCCGCCTTGCGGGCCTTGGCCACGATCGCGTCGAGACGCTTGCGGGCCTGCGCCCGCGCCGAGCTCTCCAGGTTTTCGTAGAGGGCGGGCGACACGTAGCCCTCGCCGGGCATCGCCAGCGCCGGCGGCGTCATGACGTGCAGCACCAGGAGCTGGGCCCGATTGGCGCGCGCCAGCTCGATCGCCCAGCGCAGCGCGGGCGTCGATGCGGCGGAGAAATCGGTCGCGTGCAGGATCCGGCGGATGCGTGGCATGGGCGGTATCTTACAACTCCGCGTGCTCAGCGTCGAGGCACTGCGCGCGGCCCGGCCTCGTTCCGTCTCACGCGCCGACGCCCGACGGCCCGGCCCCCAGGAGCGCGCGGAGCGCGGTGCGGCTCCTCACCGCCGGACGCCAGCCCAGCTCGTCGCGCGCCTTCGCGCAGTCGAAGCGGAGCGGCGTGACGCCGGAGCGCAGCCGATACGGCGAGGGCCCGAAGGGCCGGCCGAGCCGTCGCGTGAGCCCGGTGACCACCGCCGCCGCCGAGGTGACCATGGGCAGGGGCACGTGGGTCACGCGCAGCCCGGGCTCGCGGGCCGCGATGTAGAGCCTCGCCAGCTCCTCGCGCGTCATCGGATCGTCGTCGACGAGGTGGAACACCTCACCGGGCGACACGGGAGCCTTGGCGGCGAGGAGCATCGCGCCGACCACGTCGTCCACGTGAACGAGGGGCAGTCGCAGCGACGGATCGCCGATCATCACGAGCCGGTTGCCACCCCGGATGCCGACCGACGGCGAGAGCAGCGGCCCGGCCTCGCTCCAGATGTGGCCGGGGCGCAGGATCACCGCGGGCAGGTGTTGCTCTCGCACCGCGTCCTGCACGATCCGCTCGGCCTCGAGCTTGGCGCGCGTGTAGAAGCCGCGCTCGTCCGGGCTCGGCTCGAGAGGAGACGACTCGGTGACCGTGACGTTGGCGAGCCCGGTCACGTGCAGCACGGAGAGTGAGCTGACGTGCACGAGCTTGGGGACGCCGTGGGCCAGGCACGCGGTCACCACGTTGCGCGTGCCGGTCACGGTGGCGCTCTCGTGGGCCGGCCACGGCCCGGCCATCGCGGCGCCGCAGTGGAAGACGGTGGTGGCGTGGCGCAGCGCCTGGTCGACCGCGGCCGGATCTCCCAGCTCGCCCAGGACGACGTCGACCCGCGGATGCGGGAGGATGTCGGGCGCGGGCGGGCGACGGACGAACAGGCGCACGCGCTCGCCGTCGTCGAGCAGGCGCCGCACGAGGGCGCGGCCGAGCAGCCCGTTGGCGCCCGTGACCACGATGGCCGGCTCGGTCGAGGGCACCTGCAGGCGGGCCTGGAGCTTCGCCGCGTCGGCCCGCCGCGCGACCCGCTCGGTCCAGTCCACGATGTCGCGAGCGTCCTCGACGGTGGCGGGCATCCGGCCACCCGAGGCGAGTGCCTCGTAGAACCGGCGCACGAAGTCGTGCAGGCCCTGATAGGGCACGACCTTGCCCGCCGCGAAGCGGCCGGCGCCGACGACGACCTGGGCCGAGGCCCCGGCGGACTCGAGGGCCGCGTTGAGCACGCGCTCGATGGCCTTGGGGGCCGGGGTGTTTCGCCGCCGCGTCACGAACATCGTGTAGAGGTCGGCGCGCAGCGTGCCCCGGGTGCCCTGCACGATGATGAGGTGCTGGAGCGGCCGCACGTTCCACGAGAGCTGGAGGTGGCCGCTCCCCTTCCGGCCGCGCACGAGGGCGCGCCACTCGTCGAAGTGGATGTTGGGGTCCGACGACCGGGCGCCCGCGCTGCTGAACTCCGCGGTGACGTGCTCGATCGGACCGAGCAGCTCGCGCATCATGTAGAGGGCGTGGACCCCGAGATCGCGGAAGGGATAGCCGCCCGCGCCGTACTGCGGCGGCAAGGGGCCGCCGTGGTAGGGCGGAAAGATCGAGCTGCGCAGGATGTCGACGGTCAGGATGTCGCCGATCGCCCCGTCGCGCACCGCCTGAAGCACTTTGACGAAGACGGGATCGGCCAGCATCGAATGGCTCACGCACACGTGCCGGCCGCGGGCCGCGCTCTCCGCGGCGAGCCGATCGCAGTCCTCCACCGTGGTGGCCAGCGGCTTCTCGACGAGCACGTGACAGCCGTGGCCCAGCGCCTCCAGGGCGACCGCGGTGTGGCTCTCCGGCGGGGTCAGGACGTGCACCACGTCGAGGCCCGCCGCGGCCATGGCCGCGAGCGAGGGATGCACGGCGAGCCCGAACTGCTCGCCCACCGCGCGGGCCCGCGCCTCGCGCAGGTCGGTGATGCCGACGATGCGCACCTGGGGCAGCCGGCGCAGGGCGCGAACGTGGAACTCGCTGACGTAGCCGGCGCCGACGAGGCCGACGCGCACGGGCGTCACGAGCGGCACGGTCCGTCGGTCATGGCGTCAGTCGAGGTGGTGGATGGGCCTCGCTCTCCCGCGACGCCGATCGAGCAAGCCATTGATCGAGTCTACCGCAGCCGCCGACGCGCGCTCGAATTTCCGACGGGCCCGGCCTCGAGCCCCACTAGAAGTGGAAGTGCGCCCCCAGCCCCAGATACTCCACGCGCTTCGTGTAGAACTGCCCGTCCGGCGAGTTCCCGTTGAAGTACTCGACGAGGAGCTGGAGGCTCCGCTCCAGCACGCGGACGCTCTCGAACTGGATGCCCGCGCGCACCGACACGTCCACGTTCCAGTTGTTCTCCTGCCGCGATTGTAAGTCGACCGCGGCCACCGGGCGGAGGTACTTGCCCGCCATCGTCCACGGGCTCCGGAACTCCACGCCCCCCTGCGTCGTCCACGGCTTGAGATCCGACGGATCCTGGTCGAACAGCCAGCCGCCCCCGCCGTAGATCCGGAAGCCGTAGGGCAGATCATAGGACAGCTTCAGGTCGAGGCTCTCGTAGCTCAGGTTGACCCGATCGACCCGCGTGCGCAGCAGGAACTCGTCGCCGAGGTGCGAGCTCTGGTGGAACACGCGCCCGAGCGCGGAGAACGGCCCGCGCCGCCACACTCCGTAGAGGGCCGCGAAGTAGTCGGCGTTGATCAGATCCTTCGACGGCGCGTCCAGCTCGAACATCGAGAACACGCCGGCCTGGATCCCGGCCTCCCACTGGCTGTCCGCGAAGGCGCCGCCCCGGAACAGCGGAATGGTCTCGCCGAAGCTCACCGCGCCCACGTTCCTGAAGTCGTCGTGGCTGTTCAGGTAGTAGCGGTACGAGGCCGCGAAATGCGGCCACCGCGGGTCGGCGAGGAGCGGCTGGAAGAGATGCCCGGTGGGCAGCACGCCGGTCGGCAGCGTCGAGGTGGCCAGCGGGGTCACCTCGGGTCCGGCGCCGGCCGGCGGCGGTGACGGCTGCCGCACGTCTACCCGCATCACGCCCGGCAGCGTGGCGAGCGTGGCCACGATCTTGTCGCGAGCCGCGGGGTCGATCTGGGTGGCGTCGATCGTCAGCACGCCGTGCGCCGCGGTCACCGCCCGCGGGCTCACCTTGAACTCGCGCTCGAGCACCGCGCCCGCGTACCCGGCCAGGTACGGATCGTCGAGCGGCGGAGCGGCGTGAGCGGAGGCCGGCAGTCCGAGCGAGAGCATACCCAGGCACGCGAGAAGCAGGCGAACACGCATCGTCATCCTCCACCCGCGCCGTAGCCGCGCCAGGTATACGACTGCACCGTCACCCGGTATGCGGCGGCCTTGGCGGGAGCCTTGACCTCGAAGTAGGAGCGATTGGATGGGGGCACGTCGCCGAGGACGTAGCCGGTCGTCGAGCCGACCGTCTGCCCGGACCCGTCGAGGGCTTCCACGCGCAGGCGCATCCCGGTGGCGTAGGAGCCCGCGCGCTCGTTGTAGACGTAGCCGCTGACCACCGTGCGGCCGCGTCGGTCTTCTTCCGCGCTCCACTCCACGCGCAGGTCCGGCGCCAGCGCGCGCCCGGTGATCTGGGCGCCGACCGGCCCGGCGATCAGCAGGGCCAGCAGCATGGCGATCGAGCCCGCGCTTGCGATCGAGCGGCGGGTACCCACGACGTCAACGGTTTGCCGCATCGCTGACCCTCCCGCCATTGTGCCCTGCCCATCAAGCGTGGCACAGGAGCACCGCTCGCGGCTCATGGAGGCCGCGAAGCGGCGGGAGGCCGGGGCGCCGAAGCGCTAGCTCTCTCCACCCTGGGCGTACTTTCGTACGCGCACTTTCTCCATCGTGATGAGGCCGCCCTGCATCATGCGGTCGACCGAGGGCAGGACCCGATCCAGGTGCTCCTGCGAGTCCACCACCTCGATCACCAGGGGCAGATCCGAGGAGAGCCGCAAGATGTTCGCGGTGTGCACCACCGAGTCGGGCCCGAATCCGGCCACCGCCCGGAGCACCGTGGCCCCGGCCAGGCCCTCGCGACGGAACAGCTCGAGCAGCGCGGCGTGGAGCGGCCGATGCTCCCACCGATCGCTCTCGCCGATGAAGACCCGCATCAGGACCTGTTCGCCATCCAGCTTGCGCACGGCTACCAGCCTCCCTTCCCCTCGACGAGCAGGCCGCCCAGGGCCAGGCCCGCGGTGCAGCCGCCGAGGCACAGCAGGGTCGTCAGGACGACGTATGCGGTCGCGGCCAGCCACGAGCCGGACTCGATGAGCTTGATGGCTTCGTAGGAGAACGACGAGTAGGTCGTGAAGCCCCCCATGACGCCCACCGCGAGCACCAGCCGGAGCGTGTCCGGGACCCACAACGTGCTCAGGCCGACGTGCTGGACCACGCCGATCAGGAAGGAGCCGAGCACGTTGATGATCAGCGTGCCATAGGGGAATTCGGGACCGAGCCACCGCACCGCGAGGCCGCCGAGCAGGTATCGGGCGCCGGTGCCCACCGCCCCGCCGCAGCAGATCAGCACGAAACGCGTCATGTCGGGCCCGCGACGGGTACCGGCGGCCTAGTCGATCGGAGGACGGCGATCCGCCCATGGCTGCGCGGCCTCGAAGGCGGCGGAGGCCGCGAGCACGGTGTGGTCGGCGTGACGGCGGCCGACGATCTGCAGGCCCACCGGCAGCCCCGCGCGCGTGAACCCGACCGGCACGCTCGCCGCCGGCTGACCGGTGAGGTTGAACGGGAAGCAGAACGGCATCCACCCGAGCGGCGACGACGGCGCGCCGTTGATCTCGTTGAGACCCGGCTTCCCCACCTCGAAGGGCGGCACCGCCACCGTCGGCGTGATCAGCAGGTCGAAGCGGGCCAGGAAGCGCTGCACCTCGGTCCAGAGCTCGTGGCGCCCGCGCAGGGCGCGGAGCAGCTGCGGGCTGGTGATCGTGGACCCGAACTTCAGGAAGGCGCGGAACGAGCGGTCCATCTTGTCGCCGTCGGACTCGAGCCGGTCGCCCCACGCGCTCCACGTCTCGGCGCCCACCGTGACCCGGAACATCTCCTCCGGATCCTCCCACGAAGGCGACACCACCTCGACGTGGCCGCCGAAGCTCTCGAAGCGCTCCGCCGCCGCCGCGCAGAGATCGGCCACCTCGGGATCGACGCGCGCATATCCCAGGTCGGGCGACCAGGCCACACTCAACCCCGCGATCCCCTCCCCGCACGCGGCGAGGAACGACCGGTCGGTCGCGGGTAGCGAGTAGCGATCGCGGTCGTCGGGACCCGCGATGACGTCGAGCATCAGGGCCGCGTCGCGCACGGTGCGGGTCATGGGGCCGGTGTGGGAGATGTTCTCCCAGCCCGGGAAGCCCGGTGCCTGCGGCACGCGGCCGAAGGACGGCTTCAGCCCGTAGATCCCGCAGAACGAGGCGGGCACCCGGATCGAGCCGCCGCCGTCGGTGCCGACCGCGAGCGGCCCGAGGCCAGTCGCCACCGCGACCGCGGCCCCGCCGCTGGAGCCGCCGGAGGTGAGGGCGGGATTCCACGGATTGCGGGTGATCCCGAGCAGCGGGCTCTCGGTCACCGCCTTGTGGCCGAACTCCGGGGTCGTGGTCTTGCCGACAATGATCGCGCCCGCCCCCTTGAGGCGCTCCACCGCGACTGCGTCCTCCTCGGGCACGTGGTCCGCGAACAGACGCGAGCCGCCGGTGGTCAACACCCGACGGGTGAACAGCAGATCCTTGATCGACACCGGCACCCCGTGCAGCGGGCCGAGCGTCTCGCCGGTCATCACCGCCACCTCGGCCGCGACGGCGGCGTCGCGCGCCTCCTCGGCGGTGACCGTCGCGAAGCAGTTGAGCGCGGGATTCAGGCGCTCGATGCGGGCCAGCACCGCGTCCACCACCTCGACCGGCGAGACCTTCTTCGCGCGGATGAGGCCGGCCACCTCCTGCGCGGGGAGCCAGACGAGGTCCGGGGCGGCCATCACGTGGCCGGGTTGATGCGGGCGACGGTGTATTCCACGTGAGTCGCTCCCTTGCCCTCGATGATGGTCAGGCGGCACAGATCGTCGCCCTTGCCGAACTCGGCCCACACTCCCGGGAAGTTCTCGGCGTTGACGAAGCGCTCGCTCTGCGTCTCACTCCACCCCGCGCGGGCGAGCAGCCGTCGTCCGTCGGCCAGCGTCGTCTCCAGGCTGCCCATGCTGAAGTAGATGAGGCGCGCCGCGGTGACCTTGGGCGAGCGGATGATCGCCCAGTCGTCGGAGTACGGCGTCCACTCCGCGGGCGTCGGCAGGTCGGGAAACGGCTGAAACGGCATCGGGTTCACCGCGGACGCACACGCCTGCAGCCACAGCGCCGCGCCGGCCACGATCGCACTCGGTCTCACGCGCGGGATTGTAACACTCACCTCCCGCCCTTCTCCCCGCCACCGCGGGCGGGCCGCGACGGTATCATCGTGGCCATGCATGAGACGGCTCGGGCGCGACTCGCCGCGTGGCTCGCGCGCCCGGACGTGGCCGCGCTCGATCCCGCCGGGGTCGCGGCACTGCGCGCCGCCCTCGCGGCGGACGACCCGCCGGTCACGGTGGGACGCGGCGGCACGCTGGTGGGCTATCGGCCCGGCTCCCCCCGTCGGCGCCTCGCGCAGTTCGATCGTCTGGGCCACCTGGTCGCGGCCTGCCGCTGGCGATCGGACGGCGCGCTCGCGTGGGCCAAGTGCCGGCTCGCCGACGAGCGCTGGCTCGGCATCGAGCCGGCCGCGGCGTCGCACCCGGCCTGGGGCGCCTCGGATCAGGTGTGGCTCCTGGAGCCCGACGCCCCATGGGCGCCGCGCGAGCCGATCACGCTCTTCCAGGCGCTCGACTACCGCCGGCCCGACTTCATTCCGCCGCTGCTCGAGCCGCGACGGCTGCCGCCCGGCGGCGGCACCGCGCTCCTGAACCTCGTCGCCGGGCTCATGAAGGACCACGGCGTGGCCACCGTGCGGTATCGCGGGCCCTATCCCACCGAGCAGCTGTTCACCGCGCTGCTGGAGTGCTTCCGCTACGACGCGCGCGAGGCCCTCCCGCTCGAGCGTTTCCTGGCCGATGGCGCGCTCGACTGGCACCCGGCCCCGTTCGAGACGCACCACGTGGCGCCGGGCGTGGTCGTGCATCTCCGGCACGAGGTCGAGAAGGTGACGCTGGACGGCGTCATGTTCTACCGCGCGCAGTGGCAGGAGATCCGCCGCCGGGAGCCCCGCGTCATCCGCGACGACGGCGATCGCCTCGTGTGCTCGCTGTGGGCCCTCGGCGGCTCGGTCGAGGACCGCCTCGTGCTCGATCGCCGGGGCGAGGTGCTGGACACGCCCGCCTCCCCGCCGGACTCGACCGCGCCGTCTCCGCTGCCGCCGGTGTGGCGGGCCGCCCTCGGCGACCTGATCGCCCGAGAGAGCGCCCCGGCCCTGGCCTCCTCCATCGCGGACGTCACCGCGATGCTCGATCTCGAGTGGGGACCGGTGCCCGGCGATCTCCTCCGCGCGCACGGGCAGCGGATCCGGCTCAATCGCCGGCTGCGGGAGGCGGCGGAAGCGGCGCTGGGTGGTGCGGCGTCACCTCAGGAGCGCGCCGAGCAGGCGCTGCGCTTCGTGCTGGAAATCGCGCGCCTGCTCGGCCCCGAGGTGCGCGCGCGCGCCCAAGCCCACCTCGAATCGCTCGGCGAGGAAGAGCAGCGCCGCATCCTGGAAAATGTGCCGGAGCCGCCGGAAGCGGTGGGCGAATCGGTGGGCCGGCTGATCAGCCTCGTGATTCGCGGCGGCGGGTAGCGGGCGGTTCACGTGTCACGGGTTGTCCGCCGCCTGTCTCACGGGGCGTCCGCCGCCTGGGGGAGTGCGGGGGCCATTTCTGGGCCCCCGCAGATGAAGAGAATTCCCCGGTGTCAGCCCAAGCGCGCAGTCCGAACCCCCAGCCCGCCTACGACTTGCCGGCGGAGCTGAAGAGCCAGACGTTGAAGAGGATGAAGCCGGCCACCGACGCCAGCGAGAGCGTGAAGTAGGCGAGGCAGATCGCCTCCTGGCGGGTGAGCCACGTGGCGGTGCGGATGCGCCGCCAGAGGGATTCGCGCACGAAGCGGACCGAATCGTGGTTGAGGGTCGGCACGCCGACCCATTCGACCAGGATGTGGTAGCCGTCCATCTCGAGGAACCAGAACGGGTAGAGGCTGATCAGGAAGGACTGCATCTGCAGCAGGGCCGAGGCGGCCAGGAAGCCCTGCATGAGCCCGGGCGAAAGCTGCGCGGCGATCCAGAAGCAGAAGAAGCCCAGGAAGAGATGGAACAGCGGCCCCGCGATCGCGTTGACCACGCGGGCCCGCCGGGTGGCCATGAAGATGTCGGTCACGTCGGCGTAGAACGTCGGGATGAAGCCGTGCAGGATCGTGAAACCGAATTCGCGCACCCGCCGCTTGTAGTGGACGCAGGCGAGCGCGTGGATGATCTGGTGATTGACCACGGTGAGCCAGAACACGATCTTCACGAGGAGGATCGCGATGAGCGGGTGGCTGGCCAGCCCGTGGGTCACCTCGGAGAGGTCGTGCCAGATCGTGATGGCGCTGCGCCCGCCCACCACCACCATGATCGCCAGCACGATCAGGGCCCACGGGGTGAAGAGGAGGAAGCCGCCGTAGCGGTACACGCGCTCGAAGAAGACGTGGGAGCGCCGGCTGGTCACGGTCAACCGCTCCAGCGCGTGGAGCGTGCCCTCCATCGCCCGCGCGGCCGGGTTGCGCCGGTTACGCGCGAGCACCGCGCGCAGGCGGGAGACCGGGCGCATGGTGAGCAGGTCCGCGCGGAGCAGCTTGACGATGAGGGTCGGGATGACCTCGAAGTCGAACGAGCCGTAGTGCAGCAGGTACGACGTCCCGATCTCCTGCAGCGAGGCGCGGCCGTCCATCTGCTCCCACAGGAACTTCTCGGTCTCGCTGATCTGGATGATCTGCTCGGTACGGCGGTTCTTGAGCGCGTAGGTCACCACGCCCTGCGGAGCGAAGGGCAGTCGGGCCATCTCCCAGTCGGCGTCCGGGATGCGCTGCGGGCGGCTGTGCAGGTAGGCGACCGCGCTCGCGATCTCGCGGGTCTCGAAGCCCTCGCCGTCGCTCTGGCGGACGAGCAGCTCGATGCGCGTGCGCTTCGGCCGGCTCTCCGCGGTCTTGTCCGAGGCCTCGCCCACGCTGACTCCGCGGCGCTACTTGTGCTCGATGTCGAGGCCGGTGGCCTCGAGCCCCCAGCGGGTGACCTCGGCGACCAGGTCGGAGGAATCGCGCAGGCGCTTGAAGGCCACCTGGGCCATGTGCTGGAAGAACTTCGCGGCGGCGAGCGGGCTCCCCGTGATGAACCGGTTCAGGCTGTCGCGGTCCAGGCTGTAGACCACGCTGTCGATCTCGGCCTGGCACGTGGCGGACCGGTGTGGCTCGTCGCCGAGCACGCTCATCTCGCCGAAGACCTCGCCCGGACCGAGCCGCGACAAAACCTGCTCGACGCGCCCGGTCACCGGCTTGGAGACCACGATGCTGCCGTCCTTGATGAGGAACAGCTCCTCGCCGGGGTCGCCGGCGCGGAAGAGCACGTCCCCCTTGCGCAGGCGACGCTCGCGGAACGACGGCCACAGGGCAAGGAGGACGGGCTCGTCGACGTCCTTGAACAACACGACGCGCCGCAGGAAGCCGATGTCGGGAAGGCTGGGCACTCAGCTCCGTCCGAGGGACGCCGACATCAGGTGGCCCAGCGCTTGAGCATCACGTTCTGGATGGCGCGAGCCCGCTCGCGATCCGAGACGTGAGACGTGCTCCCGAGCGCGTGCATGATGGCGGTCCTCTCGTCGCCGGTCAGATCGAAACCGGCCAGAACTCGCGCGGGGTCCTGCACCAGATCGGCGAGGAACTCCTTGTCGATCATCACTTGCCCGACCAGATCCTGGATGCCCTTGCCCGCCACGCCCTGACCTCGACCTTTCGGGGCCCGGACTGGCGGCCCACGACGTCAATTTAGCAGAGGTGGCGCGGTTTTGGAAGCAGTTGCTCACTCGTAGGAAGCGCGTCGATCGGCAGTCACGGTTGACCGGGGTCAACCGGCCGGCGGCCTGGTTCGTCGAACGAACAGGGAAAGTAAATGAACCGGCATGGGACAACCGTCAGAGCGGCGTGGAAGCCTCGAGGAGCCCCGAGTCACTCGTCGACGCCCACTACGGGCGGCTGCGCCGACTCTGTCGCGTGCTGCTGGGCGATCCGGAGGAGGCCGAGGACGTGGTGCAGGACGTGTTCCTGAAAGCCCACGAGGCGGCGCGGTTCGGGCGGCCTCCGATGGACTGGGGCGCGTGGCTCACCCGGGTCGCGGTGAATGCCTGTCACGACCGACGGCGGGCCGGCGGCTGGATGCGCTTCCGGTTCTGGAGCACGCCGGTCGAGGACACCGCGCTGGCCGCGGACATGCTCGGTCCCGGCGACGCCGCGGTCGGGGCGGAGACGCGGCGGCGGATCTGGGAGGCCTTTCGCGCGCTGCCCCGGCGTCAGCAGGAGGTGTTCGCCCTGCGCTACGTCGAGGAGCAATCCACGCAGGAGGTCGCCGCCGCCCTCGGCCTGACCGCGGGCAGCGTCAAGCGTCATCTCTATCGCGCGATCCGTCACCTCCGGCGCGCGCTGGGGGCGCCGGCATGAGCCGCTGCCTGTCGGACGACGCGCTCACCCGCGTGGTGGCCGAGCTGGCCACCGACGCCGAGCGGGCCCACGCGGCCTCCTGCGCCGCGTGCGCGCGTCGCGCGCGCCGGGTGCGCCACGATCTCACGACGATCGCCGCCGTGCTCCACGATACCCCGGAGCCCCGGCCGCGCGCGGCGGTGCTGCGCCGCCGCTGGCTGCCCGCCGCGGTCGGGCTCTCGGCCGCCGCGCTGGTCCTGCTGCTCTGGATCGAGGTGGCGGTGTGGCGCGCGGTCACTCCGGTCCCGCCCACCATGCAGCCGCAGGAGGTTGGGGCCATCCTCGCCGACGTCTCCGCGTCGCTGTTCTCGCTGACCGGCGGCCCCGTCGGCGCCGCGCCGACGCTGCCCGCGGTGGACGGGCCGGACGACCAGCCGCTCACGCTCGAGGCGATGGCGCAGGAGCTCGACAGCACGCTCATGGGCGGTGAGCCATGACGACCCGCGCGCGCGCGATTCGCGACGCGCTGATCGGACTGCTCGGCGGCCTCGTCCTGACCGCGGCGGCGAGCGGGCCCGCCCTCGCCCAGGCGCCGGGCCCGCCGCCCGGCCACGAGCCCGGCATGCACGGGGGCATCGGCCGCCCGGACGGCGAGCTGTGGCTGATGATCCGCTCGGCGAGCCTCACCCCGGAGCAGCAGGCCAAGGTGCGCGCGATCCTCTCCGCCCACCGCACCACCGCGCGGCCGTTGATCGAGCATCTTCGCGCCGCCCAGCAGGAGCTGGGTGCCAAGCTGCTCGCTCCCGGCGCGGTGCAGACCGGTGACATCCAGCCGCTGCTGCTCCGGATCAGCCAGCTGCGCGACAACCTGGCGCTCGACAGCGCCCAGGCCGTGCTCGAGGTGCGCGCGGTGCTCACTCCGGAGCAGCTCGCCCGCGCCGCGCAGATCCGGGAGCGCCTCAAGCAGCTTCGCGAGGAGATGCGCCAGCTCACCCAGCCGGCCCATCCCTGAGCTCGGCGCTTCGCGAATAGGTGGCCCCCGCCGACCGTCCACCGACTGCGATGTGGCCTTCTCTCCGCGCGCCGCTGCTGGCGGTGGTCCTCACGACCGCGATCGCGCTGCCCGCCCTCGCGCACGCGAGCCCGCCCGATTCGACATGGATCGCGGGCGTCTACGATGACGCCGACTCCGACGACGTCATCGTGCGCGTCACGTCGGCCGCCGGCGACGTGGCCTCGGGCCCCCCCGCCGACCTGCGCCCGCTGCACGCGCTGGTCCTCGGCCTCGTGCCCTGCGCCGAGTCGGCGACGGCCTCGCTCGCCGACCTCACCGCCCAGCCCCGCGCCCCGCCCACCCGCTAGCCTCTTCGATTCCGTTCCCCGCATCGACCCGCGCGGCGCGCACGTGGTCGTCACGCACCCTGTTTCAGATGAGGAGGATGCCATGCTCAAGTTCTGCGCGGTGCTGTTCGCGAGCGTCGTGATGTTCGGAATCCCGCCAGCCCGGGCTGAGTGGGTCGTCGAGATGGCGAACTGAGGAGGGCCGCCCAATGACCACCACGGCCCTCACCTCGACTCCCGATCTGCGGTCCCGCGGTGACCTCTGGGCCATCGTGCTCGCCGGAGGCGAAGGCCTGCGGCGGCGGGCCTCCCGATCGCTCCTGCGCCAGACTCTCGCGCGCGTCGCCCTGCTGGTGCCACCCGATCGCACCGTCGTGGTCACGCAGGCCGACCACGCCCGACTCGTCGGCGCCGAGCTGGCCGGCCGGCCCGCGGTGCACGTCCTGACTCAGCCATCCGACCGCGGCACCGCCGCCTCGGTCCTGCTGCCCGCTCACTGGATCCGTGCGCGCCACCCGCACGCGATGGTCGCGGTGTTCCCCGCTGATCACGTCATCCTCGCGGAGTCGGTCTTCCTGGGCCAGGTGGCCGAGGTGGTCCACTACGTGCGCGCGCATCCCGACTGGCTCGTGCTGCTCGGCGCGCCGCCCACCGACCCCGATCCCGACTACGGCTGGATCGAGCCCGGCCCGCGCCTGGGCTGGGCCGGCGGCGGCGCGGTCCACCAGGTGCGGGCATTCCGCGAGAAGCCGAGCCGGGAATCGGCGTGCCGCCTCTTCTCGCTCGGCGGCCTGTGGAGCACGTTCAGCTTCATCGCCGGCGTCGCCGCGCTGATCGAGGCCGGCCGGGCGTGCGTGCCGCTGCTCCACGACCGTCTGGTCCGCCTCGCCGTGTTCGCCGGCACGCAGTTCGAGGGGTGGGCGGTGCGGCAGGCCTACCTCTTCGCTCCCGCCGCCGACTTCTCGCGCTCCGTGCTCGCGTCGACGCTGCCCCGGTTGGCCGTCGCGCGCCTGCCGCCGTGCACGTGGTGCGACATCGGCGTCTCGGAGCGCGTGGCTCGAGCGCGCGCGGGCCGGGAATACGGGTCGATCGAATGATCGGGCGAAGCGCCGCGTCGAAGTATGCTACAAGCGGAGCCACACGGGAGGAAGCCCCGGCATGTCGGTCGAGACGAGCAAAACCGCGGAGATGGAGGGGTCATCCCCCACCCGCCGGACCTCCCGACGGATCTGGCTCATCTGCCTGGCTCTGGCCGGGCTTCTCGGCATCGGCGCCTACGTGGCCCTCAAGGTCCCCGGGCGGGCGCAGTCCGCCGCCCCGCCGGCCGCGCCGCGCGCGGTCCCGGTGGTGGTCAGTCCGGCGCGGTCGGGTGATCTCGCGGTGTATCTGTCCGGCATCGGCTCGGTCACGCCGCTCAGCACGGTGACGGTGCGAAGCCGCGTGGACGGCCAGCTGATGCGGACGCTGTTCCAGGAAGGCCAGAGCGTGAAGGCCGGCGATCTCCTGGCCGAGATCGACCCGCGCCCCTTCGAGACCCAGCTCACCCAGGCGGAAGGTCAGCTCGCGAAGGACGAGGCCGCGCTGAACAACGCGCGGCTCGACCTCGAGCGGTATCGCTCGCTCGTCAAGGGCGGCTTCATCCCGCAGCAGCAGCTCGACACGCAGGCGTCGACCGTGTCGCAGCTGTCCGCCGCGATCAAGTCCGACCAGGGGCAGATCGACAGCATCCGCCTGCAGCTCACCTACACCGAGATCCTCGCCCCGATCACCGGGCGCGCCGGACTGCGGCTGGTCGATCCCGGCAACATGGTGCACGCCAACGATCCGGGCGGGCTCGTGGTGCTGACCCAGGTGCAGCCGATCGCGGTGATCTTCACGATTCCCCAGGACAACCTGCCCGCGGTGCTCGCGCGCCAGCGCCAGGGCGGCGCGCTGCCGGTCGACGCGTACGATCGCGAGGGGCGGACGAAGATCGCCACCGGCACGCTGGTGGCGATCGACAACCAGATCGACGTGGGGACCGGCACGGTGCGGCTCAAGGCCTCGTTCGAGAACCGCGAGGGCGAGCTGTTCCCGAACCAGTTCGTCAACGCCCGCGTGCAGGTCGACGTGCTCAAGGGCGCGGTGCTGGTGCCGAACGACGCCGTCCAGCGCGGAGCCCAGGGCCCGTTCGTGTACGTGGCGAAGCCGGACAAGACGGTGGAGCTGCGGAAGGTCTCGCTCGGCCCCACCGAGGGCAACGTGACCGCGGTCCGCGAGGGCGTGGCCGCGGGCGACGCCCTCATCGTCGACGGCGTCGACAAGGTGCAAGAGCGCTCGCGCGTGGAGCCGACCGTGCGCGAGCGCCCGGCGGGGGCGCGCCCGGCGAAATGAACCCGTCGCGGCCGTTCATCCTGCGGCCGGTCGCCACCTCTCTCCTCACTGCCGCGATCGTCCTGGCCGGTCTCGTCGCGTACCGGCTCCTCTCCGTCTCGGCCCTGCCCCAGGTCGACTACCCGACCATGCAGGTGCAGACGTTCTATCCGGGCGCCAGTCCCGACGTGATGGCCTCCGCGGTCACCGCCCCGCTCGAGCGCCAGTTCGGCCAGATGCCCGGGCTGAAGCAGATGACCTCGACCAGCTCGGGCACCGCGTCGATCATCACGCTGCAGTTCGACCTGAACCTGGCGCTCGACATCGCCGAGCAGCAGGTGCAGGCGGCCATCAACGCGGCGACCTCGTTCCTGCCCCCCGATCTGCCCAATCCGCCGATCTACAGCAAGGTGAACCCGGCGGACGCGCCCATCCTCACCCTCGGGCTCACCTCGAAGGCGCTGCCCCTCACCACCGTGCAGGACCTGGCCGACACGCGGCTCCTGCCCAAGATCTCCCAGCTGCCCGGGGTCGGGCTCGTGTCGCTCAGCGGCGGGCAGAAGCCGGCCATCCGCATCCAGGCGAACCCGGCGCGGCTCGCCGCCAACTCGCTCACCCTCGAGGACCTGCGCGCCGCGGTGGCCAGCGCCAGCGTCAACCAGGCCAAGGGCAGCCTGGACGGCCCGCGCCAGGCCTTCACCATCGGGGCCAACGATCAGCTCGTCTCGAGCGAGCAGTACCGCAACCTGGTCATCGCCTATCGCAACGGCGCGCCGGTGCATCTCTCCGACGTGGCCGACACCATCGACGACGCGGAGAACGTGCGCCAGGCCGCGTGGATGGGCACCGAGCCGGCGGTGATCGTCAACATCCAGCGCCAGCCGGGCGCCAACCTGATCCAGGTGGTGGACCGGGTGAAGCGGCTCCTGCCCACGCTCGAGTCCACCCTGCCCTCGGCGGTGACGGTGTCGGTCCTGACCGACCGCACCATCACCATCCGGGCTTCGGTCCACGACGTGCAGATCGAGCTGACCCTCGCGGTGATCCTGGTGGTGCTGGTGATCTTCCTGTTCCTGGGCAGCCCCGCGGCCACGTTCATCCCGTCGATCGCGGTGCCGGTGTCGATCATCGGCACCTTCGCGGTCATGTACGCGCTGGGCTTCAGCCTGAACAACCTCTCCCTGATGGCGCTGACCATCGCCACCGGCTTCGTGGTGGACGACGCGGTGGTGATGATCGAGAACATCGCGCGCTACATCGAGGCCGGCGACCCGCCGCTGCGGGCCGCGCTCAAGGGGTCCGCGCAGATCGGCTTCACCATCCTCTCCCTGACCGTGTCCCTGATCGCGGTGCTCATCCCGCTGCTGTTCATGGGCGACATCGTGGGCCGCCTCTTCCGCGAGTTCGCGATCACCCTGAGCGCGGCGATCCTGGTGTCGGCCGCGGTGTCGTTGACCCTGACCCCCATGCTCTGCGCGAAGCTGCTGCACCATCGCCCGGCGCAGGAGGCCGGGCGCGTGGCCCGCGCCTCGCAGGCCGTCTTCAGTCGCGTGCTCGCGCTCTACGCGCGCACGCTTCGCGCCGTCCTGAATCACCAGCCCCTGACCCTGGTCGTGGCGGTGGCGACCCTCGGGCTCACCCTCGTGCTCTACACCGTGGTGCCGAAGGGCCTGTTTCCGGTGCAGGACACCGGGGTGATCCTCGGCATCTCGGAGGCGCCGCAGTCGGTGTCGTTCCCCGCGATGGCCCAGCGCCAGCAGGCCCTCGCCCGGGCCATCCTGGACGACCCGGCGGTGCAGACGCTCTCCGGGTTCATCGGCGTGGACGGCACCAACGTGACGCTCAACAGCGGGCGCATCCTGATCACGCTCAAGCCGCTCGACGAGCGCCGGGTGGGCGCGCGCGACGTCATCGAGCGGCTGCGCCCGCGCCTGGCCCAGGTGCCGGGCATCACGCTCTATCTGCAGCCCGTGCAGGACCTCACGGTGGAGGACCGGGTCAGCCGCACCCAGTACCAGTACAGCCTGGAGACGCCGAGCCTGGCCGAGCTGAACACGTGGGCGCCCCGCCTCGTCGAGCGCCTGCGCGGCCGGCCCGAGCTCCGAGACGTCGCGAGCGATCAGCAGGACCAGGGGCTCGAGACCTCGGTGCGCATCGACCGCAATACCGCCGCGCGCCTCGGCATCACCCCGCAGATGATCGACGACGCGCTCTACAACGCGTTCGGCCAGCGCCAGATCTCCACGATCTTCACCCAGCTGAACCAGTACCGGGTGGTGCTGGAGGTCAAGCCCGAGTTCCGGCAGGATCCCGCGGCCCTCAACCAGATCTACCTGCGCTCGAGCACCGGCGGGCAGGTGCCGCTCTCCACCTTCACGACCTTCGAGGAGCGGGCCAGCCCGCTGCTGG
The DNA here is from genome assembly GCA_035315345.1 of Candidatus Methylomirabilota bacterium. Lineage (NCBI taxonomy): Bacteria > Methylomirabilota (SeqCode) > Candidatus Methylomirabilota bacterium. The sequence goes on along the minus strand of DATFYA010000020.1, from coordinate 6,057 downwards.
TGAGCCACCAGGGCCAGTTCCCGGCGGTGACCGTCTCGTTCAATCTCGCCCCCGGCACCTCGCTCGGCGAGGCGGTCGACGCCATCGAGCAGGCCCGGCGCGACATCCGGATGCCCGCCTCGATCGAGGCCAGCTTCCAGGGCGCGGCTCGCGCCTTCCAGGCCTCGCTCGCCAACGAGCCGCTCCTGATCCTGGCCGCGGTGGTGTGCGTCTACATCGTGCTGGGCGTGCTGTACGAGAGCTGGATCCACCCGGTCACGATCCTGTCCACGCTGCCCTCGGCGGGGGTGGGCGCGCTGCTCGCCCTGCTCGCGGCCCGTCTGGACCTCAGCGTGATCGCGCTGATCGGCATCATCTTGCTGATCGGCATCGTGATGAAGAACGCGATCATGATGATCGACTTCGCGCTGGACGCCCAGCGCACCGAGGGCAAGCCGGCCCCCGAGGCGATCTACCAGGCGTGCCTGCTCCGCTTCCGCCCCATCGTCATGACCACCATGGCCGCGCTCCTGGGTGGCGTGCCCCTCGCGCTGGGCCAGGGCGTGGGCTCCGAGCTGCGCCAGCCGCTCGGGGTGGCGATCGTGGGCGGGCTCATCATGAGCCAGCTCCTCACGCTCTACACCACGCCGGTCATCTACCTGGCCTTCGACCGCCTCGTCTCGCCCGCGGTCCGCCGGCGCGCGGTCCCCGCCGGCGCGCCCGTCGAGCCCTCGCGGCCGTGAACCTCTCCGGCCCGTTCATCCGGCGGCCCGTCGGCACCACGCTGCTCACGCTCGCGCTGGTCTTGGCCGGGACCATCGGCTTCCGGCTCTTGCCGGTGGCGCCGCTGCCCCAGGTGGACTTCCCGACCATCAGCGTCTCGGCCGGTCTTCCCGGGGCGAGCCCGGAGACGATGGCCTCGGCGGTGGCCACCCCGCTCGAGCGCCAGTTCTCGCGCATCGCCGCGGTGAACGAGATGACCTCGACGAGCTTCCTCGGCTCGACGAGCGTGGCCCTGCAGTTCGATCTCTCGCGCGACATCAACGGCGCGGCGCGCGACGTGCAGTCGGCCATCAATGCGGCGAGCGGCCAGCTGCCGTCGAACCTGCCGAGCAATCCCACCTACCGGAAGGTCAATCCGGCCGACGCGCCGATCATGATCCTCGCGCTGACCTCGGCCACCGCGAGCACCGGGCAGCTCTACGACATGGCCTCGACGATCCTCCAGCAGAAGCTGGCCCAGATCGACGGCGTCGGCCAGGTCTTCGTGGGCGGCAGCTCGCTGCCCGCGGTGCGGGTGGAGCTGAACCCGCACGCGCTGGCCCGCTACAACATCGGCCTGGAGGACGTGCGCGCGGTTCTGGCCAGCGCCAACGTCAACCGCCCGAAGGGTCAGATCCACGGGACGCAGCGGGCGTGGGAGCTGCGCACCAGCGATCAGCTCCGCCACGCCAGCGAGTACCGGCCACTGCTGGTGGCCTGGCGCAACGGGGCGGCGGTGCGGCTGTCCGACGTGGCCGAGGTGGTGGATTCCGTCGAGGACCTGCGCGCGGTCGGCATCGCCAACGGCAAGCCCGCCGCCCTGATCATCATCTTCCGCCAGCCCGGCGCCAACATCATCGAGACGGTGGACCGGATCCGCGAGGCCGACCCCGAGCTGCACGCGCTCCTGCCCGCCGACGTGACGCTGACCCCGGTGCTCGATCAGACCGTCACCATCCGCGCCTCGGTGGGAGACGTCGAGCACGCCCTGATGATCTCGGTGGCCCTGGTGGTGCTGGTGGTGTTCCTGTTCCTGCGCGACTGGCGGGCCACCGCGATCCCCGGCGTGGTGGTGCCGGTGTCGCTGGTCGGCACCTTCGCGTTCATGTACCTGATCGGCTACTCCATCGACAACCTGTCGCTGATGGCCCTGACGGTGGCCACCGGCTTCGTGGTGGACGACGCGATCGTGGTGGTCGAGAACGTCACGCGCCACCTCGAGGCGGGCATGTCGACCCTGGAGGCCGCGGTCACCGGCGCGCGCGAGATCGGCTTCACCGTGCTCTCCATGTCGATCTCGCTGGTCGCGGTGTTCATCCCGATCTTGTTGATGGGCGGCCTGATCGGCCGGCTGTTCCGCGAGTTCGCGGTGGTGCTCTCGGTCGCGGTGCTGGTCTCGCTGGTGATCTCGCTCACCGCCACCCCGATGATGTGCGCGCGCCTGCTCCGCTCGCACGCCGACCGGCCCCGCGGCCGCCTCTACCGGGCCGGCGAGTGGGTGTTCGACCGGATCCAGGGCGGCTACGCGAGGAGCCTGAGCTGGTCCCTGCGCTACCGGCGCACCGTGCTGCTCATCGCGACCGTCACCCTGGGGCTGACCGCGTACCTCTTCGTGGTGATCCCCAAGGGCTTCTTCCCCCAGCAGGACAACGGCCGGCTCACCGGCTCGATCGTGGCCTCGCAGGACATTTCCTTTCAGGCCATGCGCGACAAGGTGACCCGGCTCGCCGCGATCGTGCAGGCCGATCCGGGGGTGGCCACCGCCACCACCTACACCGGCGGCGGCGGCGGACGCGGCACCACCGTGAACACCGCGCGCATGTTCGTGGCGCTCAAGCCGCGCCACCAGCGCGACGCGAGCGCGGACCAGATCATCACGCGCCTGCGGCCCAAGCTCGCGCGGGTGGCCGGCGCGACCCTCTACCTGCAGGCGGTGCAGGACATCCGGCTGGGCGGCCGCCGCGGCAACGCGCAGTACCAGTACTCCTTCCAGGCCGACAGCCTTCGCGATTTGAGCGAGTGGGCGCCGCGCATGCTGGCGGCCCTGCGCGATCTGCCCCAGCTGCGTGACGTGTCGAGCGACCAGCAGGACGCGGGCCTGCAGGTGCCGCTCACCATCGACCGGGCCACCGCGGCCCGCCTGGGCGTGAGCACGCGCCTGATCGACGAGACGCTCTACAGCGCCTTCGGCCAGCGGCAGGTGTCCACCATCTACACGTCGCTGAACCAGTACCACGTGGTGATGGAGGTGGCCCCCGAGTTCTGGCAGAGCCCCGACGCCCTGCGCGGCATCTACGTCCGCTCCACCGCCGGCACCCAGGTGCCGCTCACCGCGCTGACCCGGTTCGAGCCGAGCGCGGCGCCGCTGCAGGTCAACCACCAGGGCCTCTTCCCGGCGGTGACCATCTCCTTCAACCTGGCCCCCGGGGTGGCGCTGGGCGACGCGGTGACCGCGGTCGAGGGCGCGGCCCGCCGCATCGGGCTGCCCGCGAGCATCCAGGGCAAGTTCGCGGGAGTGGCCCAGGCCTTCCAGGATTCGCTGGCCACCCAGCCCCTGCTGATCCTGGCCGCGCTGCTGACGGTGTACGTGGTGCTGGGCGTCCTCTACGAGAGCTACGTGCACCCGCTCACCATCCTGTCCACCCTGCCGTCGGCGGGCGTGGGCGCGCTGCTCGCGCTCATGGCCTTCGACATGGAGCTGTCGATCATCGCGCTGATCGGCATCATCCTGCTCATCGGCATCGTGAAGAAGAACGCGATCCTGGTCATCGACGTCGCGCTCGACCTCGAGCGGCGCGAGGGCCGCGCCCCCCACGACGCGATCTACCACGCGTGCCTGCAGCGGCTCCGGCCCATCCTGATGACCACGATGGCCGCGCTGCTCGGCGCTCTGCCCCTGGCCCTGGGCGCCGGCATCGGATCGGAGCTGCGGCGGCCCCTCGGCGTGTCCATCGTGGGCGGGCTGCTGCTGAGCCAGCTGCTGACGCTCTACACGACCCCCGTGATCTACCTGTTCCTGGAGCGCTGGCGGTTGCGCACCGCCGCGGGCTGGGGCCGCATCGGCGAGCGCATCGGCATCCGCCGGCCCGCTCCCGGCATCAGCGGCGGCAGCGGCACCTGACCCCGTCGTCCCCGAGAGAGAGGAGCCTCGCATGCAGCTCGATCCGCGCACGATGAAGTCGGAGGCCACCTACAAGCTGCTGATCGGCTGCGTGGTGCCGCGGCCGATCGCCTGGGTCTCCACGGTGAGCGCCGACGGCGTCCACAACCTCGCCCCGTTCAGCTTCTTCATGGGCGTCTGCGGGGACCCGCCCACCATCGCGTTCTCCTCGGGCCCGCGCGCGACTGACCGCAAGGACACCGTGCGCAACGCCGAGCACACGGGCGACTTCGTGGTGAACATCGTGGACGACGACCGCGCCGAGCAGATGAACCTGAGCTCGGGGGAGTACCCGCCCGAGGTGGACGAGTTCGCGCTGACCGGGCTCACCGCCGCGCCGGGCGTGCGGGTGCGCGCCCCGCGCGTGCTGCAGGCTCCGGTCAGCCTCGAGTGCCGCGTGGCCCAGATCATCCCGGTGGGCCACGGCCCCCACCAGCTGGTCCTGGGCGAGATCGTCTACTTCCACGTGCGCGAGGACGTCTACGACGCGGGCACCGGGCGCATCGACGTGGGACGCCTGAAGCCGGTCGGCCGTCTCGCCGGGCACCAGTACGCCTACATCCACGACATCTTCGAGATGAAGCGGCCGAACGAGAACTACCGGGGGTAAATTCGGAGAGGGGCGATTTCCACCTGACAACCGGCGTGGGACGGTTTATGGTAGCCGCCGTGATCTCCGTGTTCGCGCTCTGCAGCGGCGCGCTCGAGCTGGACCGCGCCAGCATGCTCGACGATCTCCCGGCCGGCCAGCCGTGGACGGTGCCGGTGATGAGCGTCCTCGTCGCGCATCCGAAGGGCCGCCTGCTCTTCGACACCGGCGTGCACTGCCAGGTCCGCGTCGATCCGATCTCGCGCATGGGCCCGGAGCGGGCCAAGCGCCTGACCGACCGGTCGAAGGCGGGCGAGGACATCGTGCCGCAGCTGGCGCTCCTCGGCCTCGCCCCCGACGACGTGCGCTACGTGGCCAACTCGCACCTGCACTTCGACCACTGCGGCGGCAACGAGTTCTTCCCCCGCTCCACCTTCCTCGTGCAGAAGGCGGAGATGGACGCGGCGCGGCGGCCTGGCTTCGCCCCCGGCTACAATCCGAGCCCGCTCGATTTCGACCATCCCCTGGACTACCGGCTCGTCGACGGCGAGCACGACGTCTTCGGCGATGGCACCGTGCTCCTGTTCCCCACCTTCGGCCACACGCCGGGGCACCAGTCGCTGCGCGTGCGCGCCGGGAAGGGCCCGGACCTGGTCTGCGCGGCCGACGCCTGCTATACGCGGGAGAACATGGACCGCGACGTGCTGCCGCGCGTCCTGTGGAGCGCGCCGATCATGCGCGAGTCGCTGGCCACGCTGCGACGGCTGCGCGATCAGGCGGGCGCCACCGTGTTCTACGGGCACGATCCCGCGCAGTGGCAGGCCACCCCGCACGCCCCCGCACCCGTCATCTGAGCCGGAGGCGCGCGTGAGCGGGAGCGCCGCGCCCGGAGTCGCCGCGAGCCACCGGCGAGCCCACGACGAAAGGCGGACGACATGAGCGCAGCCCCGGCCGCCACGCGGCCCGAAGACGATCCGGAGCTGGCGGGACGGGTGGCCATCGTCACCGGCGGCGGCGCCGCGGGCGACGGCATCGGCAACGGACGCGCGGCCTGCATCCTCCTCGCCCGCAGCGGCACCCGCGTGCTCGTCGTCGATCGCGACGAGGGCCTCGCCACGCGCACCGCCGAGATGATCGCCGCGGAGGGCGGCACCGCGTCGGCTCTCGCGGGCGACGTCACCGACGAGGCGCAGTGCGCGGCCATGGCCCGCGAGGCGGCGAGCCGCTACGGCCGCGTCGACTTCCTGGTCAACAACGTGGGCATCGGCAGCAAGGGCAGCGTGGTCGAGGAGAAGCCCGAGACCTGGCGGCGGGTGATGCAGGTCAACGTCGAGACCATGTTCCTCGCCTCCAGGGCCGTGATCCCCGAGATGATCCGCACCGCCAAGGGCGGAGCCATCGTGAACATCTCGTCGATCTCGGCCCTGCGCCCGCGCGGCCTCACCACCTACTCCGCCTCCAAGGGCGCGGTGATCGCGCTCAGCCGGGCCATGGCGGTGGATCACGGCCGCGACGGCATCCGCGTCAACTGCATCGCCCCCGGCCCGGTGTACACCCCGATGGTCTA
>DATFYA010000019.1 GCA_035315345.1 Candidatus Methylomirabilota bacterium | reverse complement strand
CGTCCGAAAAGTGGGACAGATCGGGAGCACCGGGACCCCCATGCTGATCACCGATGAGCTGGACAGGGATCCGGGAATTGCGCGACTCGAGTGGGCCCGGGCCGAACGAATCATGGGATTCGGCGGGCAGCCGATGATCTTCAAGGGTGACACGCTGGGCGTCCTGGGCGTCTTCAGTCGCGCCCGCATCCAGCCCGACGAGTTCGAGTGGCTTCGAATGTTTGCCGACCAGGCGGCCGTGGCCCTGGTCAACGCCCGGGCCTTCGAGGAAGTGGCCAGACTGCGACAGCAGATCGAGCTGGAGCGGGATCACCTCCGGGAGGAGGTTCGAGAGGCCCTCGCCTTTGGCGACATCCTTGGCGAAAGTTCGGCGCTCCAGACGGTCCTCCGCCAGGTCGAGCGCGTGGCGCCCACCAGCGCCAGCGTGCTCCTGCTGGGGGAGTCCGGTACCGGCAAGGAGCTGGTGGCCTCGGCGATTCATGACCGCAGCGCGCGGCGACAACAGCCGTTTGTTCGCGTGAACTGCGCGTCGGTCCATGCCGAGCTCTTCGAGAGCGAATTCTTCGGGCACGTCAAGGGCGCGTTCACGGGGGCCGTCCGCGACCGGGTGGGACGCTTCGAGCTTGCTGATGGGGGGACACTGTTCCTGGACGAGGTCGGGGAGATCCCGCCCGCGCTTCAGGCCAAGCTTCTGCGAGTCCTGGAGGACGGGCAATTCGAGCGGGTGGGGGAGGAGCGCACGCGGCGGGTGGACGTGCGAATCGTCGCGGCGACGAATCGCGTCCTGGAGAGCGAGGTGGAGGCCGGCCGCTTCCGCCGAGATCTCTACTACCGCTTGAGCTTGTTCCCGATCGAGGTGCCCCCGCTTCGTGACCGAAAGGAAGACATTCCCCTCCTGGCCGCGCACTTTCTCCGCCTGGCGAGCCAGCGGTTGAATCGGGCGGCGGCGGGGTTGACCGCCGCCGACCTCGAGACGCTTCAGCAATACGATTGGCCGGGGAACGTGCGCGAGCTGGCCCACGTCATCGAGCGGGCGGTGATCCTGACCGACGGCCACGAATTGCGGGTTCGCCAGGCGCTGGCCCTCGCCCGTCCGCGCCCGGGACGGTCCCCCACGGGCTCCCGGACCACCACGCCCGCCGCGGCGGTCACCGACGCCGAGATGCGCCGACTCGAGCAGGAGAATATCCGGCTGGCGATGGATCAAGCGGGCGGGAAGATCTACGGGCACGGCGGCGCGGCCGAGCGGCTCGGGCTCAAGCCGACCACCCTGGCCTATCGGATGAAAGCCCTCGGGATCCGGCCGCGGTGACGTAGTCGTTTCCTCCTCCCGAATCGCGCGTCGCCCTGCTCTCGGCGCGGAACGAACGGTGCTCGCCGCCGGGTCAGCGGTTGGGCTCGATCAGGTACTTCTCGCCGGTGGCCTGCTTGGAATAGATGGCGATCTCCTGCAGCCGGAGCGCCTCGGCGAGCGTGATCCGCTTCGTGTAGGTGCTCGCGAAGGTCGTCTTGATCTCGGCGGCCACGCGCTCGCGGAGCTTCTGGGCCGCCTCGAAGCCGATCTTCTGTAGAAAAGGCGTGAGCAGCCAGCCGCCCATGCTCCAGTACTGGCCGAAGGTGCGGGTGAACTCGGTCGGGCCGCGGTCGAGGCCCCCGTAGATGTACACCTGCTTGTGCGTGGCGGAGCCGTAGCGGCTGTACTCCTTTGCGGTGCGGTTGATCGCGGCTTCCATGGCGGTGAGGATCTGGCCCGCCAGCTTGCCGCCGCCGACCGCGTCGAAGGCGATGGTGGCGCCGGTTGCGGCGAGCGCCTCGATCAGATCGTCCGCGAAGGACGGCGCGCTCGAGTTGCAGACGTGGCTGGCGCCGAGGCCCTTCAGGAGCGCGACGTGCTCGGTCTTGCGCACGATGTTGACGAGCGGCACGCCGTCCTCGCGGCAGATCCGGTTCAGCATCTGGCCCAGATTCGACGCGGCGGCGGTGTGCACCAGCGCGGTGTGACCCTCCGCGCGCATGGTGGCGACCATGCCGAGCGCGGTCAGCGGGTTGACGAACCAGGATGCACCCTCGGCCGGTGTCGTGCCCGGCGGGAGCACCAGACACTGCGCGGCCTTGATGCACCGGTACTGCGTGTACATGCCGCCGCCCACGATGGCGACCGTCTTTCCCAGGAGGCCCTGCGCGCCCGGCGACGTCCCCGCCCGCACGACCACGCCGGCCGCCTCGTTGCCGACCGGCATCGATTGGTCGACGCGCCCGGCCAGCATCTTGAAGGCCGCCGCGGGAACCGTCGCGGTGACGACCGGACTGGCCGCAGTGCCGGAAACCTTGGCCGTGCTCAGGTCGGCGTTGCCGAACAGCAGCCCCTGGTCGGAGGGATTGATGGGGGAGGCGTCGACCCGGACGATGACCTCTTCCGGCTTGGGCTCGGGCACGTCGACGGTCACGAGGGACAGCTCCAGGACGCCTTCCTTCTTCACGAGCGAGCGAAGCTGAAGGCCGGTGGATGGGGTGCTCGCCATGGGATCGCCTCCGATCGGGCAGTTGGTCGCTTCGGTGTAGCTAGGATCGGCTCGCCACGCCGTCGGTGCAACCGGGAGCACTGGGCCCGACTCCGCCGCGGATCCCTTGACGCCAGGCGACGGGCAAGGCAGTCTCCCGACATGAGCGAGCATGAGGGACAGTTGGACGGCGTCCTCGCCGGCGTGCGGGTCCTCGACTTCGGCCGCTACATCGCCGGCCCGTACTGCGCCGCGCTGCTGGCCGATCTCGGCGCCGACGTCATCCGCATCGAGCGGATCGGCGGTGGCGAGGACCGCTGGGTGGCGCCGGTCGGCGACGACGGCGTCGGCGCGATGTACCTCGCGATGAACCGCAACAAGCGCGCCATGACGCTCGACCCGGCGTGTCCCGAGGGCCGCGAGATCGTCCGCAAGCTCGTCGCCACCGCCGACGTCGTGGTCGCCAACCTGCCGCCCGAAGTCCTGCGCTCGCTGGCGCTCGACCTGGAGAGCCTGCGTCGCGTGAAGCCCGACATCATCCTCACCACCGTCACCGCGTTCGGCGCCGGCGGCCCATGGAGCCACAAGCACGGCTTCGACGGCATCGGCCAGGTGATGGCCGGCGGAGCCTACCTGACCGGCACGCCCGAGCAGCCGCTGCGGGCGGCGGTGGCCTGGGTCGATTTCGGCACCGCCTCCGTCTCGGCGTTCGGCACCTTGGCGGCACTGATGGCCCGGAACAAGACCGGGCGCGGCCAGAAGGTCGAGGCGGCTTTGCTGCGCACCGCGGTGGCCTTCAACAACCCGACGCTGGTCGAGCAGCAGGTCGCGCAGCCCAACCGGGTCGCGACCCTCAATCGCGGCCAGACCTCCGCGCCGTCCGACCTGTTCCGCACCCGCGACGGGTGGATCATCGCCTACGCGATCGGGGGCCCGATGTTCGCCCGCTGGGCCCGGCTCATGGGCGAGGAGCACTGGCTCACCGATCCCCGCTTCGCGGACGATCTGGCGCGCGGCGACAACGGCGAGGTCATCTCCAAGCGGATGGCGGAGTGGACCGCGGTGCGCACCACCGCCGAGGCCCTGGCCGAGCTGGAGAAGGCCAAGGTGCCGGCGGGGCCGCTGTACTCGCCGCAGCAGGCGCTGGAGGACGCCCACATCCGCGCCGCCGGCCTGCTCGCCGACACCGACTATCCGGGCCTGCCGCGCCCGGCGCCGCTGGCGCCCACCCCCGTCGATCTCTCGGAGACGCCCGGCCAATTCCGCCGGCGCGCGCCGACGCTCGGCGAGCACACCGACGCCATCCTGGGCGAGCTGGGCTACGCCGCCGCGGCCATCGCCGGCCTCCGCGAGCGCCGGGTGATCTGAGGAGGTGGCGATGTGTCATGCTGTGGCGGTTTGGCGCGCGGCCGTCATCCTATTCGCGAGGAGATCGACACATGGCTCAGAAGAAACCGACGGTGTACGAGTTCATTCCGAAGCTGGGACAGCTTCGCGACGACGTGCTCTTCGGTGACGTATGGGAGCACCCCGACCTCAGCAAGCGTGACCGGAGCCTGATCACCGTGGCCATGCTGGCCGCGCTCTACCGAACCGACGAGATGCGGGGCCACATGCAGAGAGCTCTCGAC
>DATFYA010000018.1 GCA_035315345.1 Candidatus Methylomirabilota bacterium | reverse complement strand
CGGTGGTGTGCATGGACAACCTGCTCACCGGCAACCCCGACAATATCGCCCACATCCGCGACCCGCGTTTTCTCTTCGTCAAGCACGACGTCACCAATTTCATCGTGGTCGATGACCCCATCGATTACGTGCTCCACTTCGCGAGCCCGGCCTCGCCCATCGACTACCTGGAGCTGCCCATCCAGACCCTCAAGGTGGGCGCGCTGGGCACGCACAAGGCTCTGGGCGTGGCGAAGGCGCGGGGCGCCAAGTTCCTCCTCGCCTCCACCTCCGAGGTCTACGGCGACCCGCTCGTCCACCCGCAACCGGAGGAGTACTGGGGCAACGTCAACCCGGTGGGCCCTCGCGGCGTGTACGACGAGGCCAAGCGCTTCGCCGAGGCCATGACGATGGCCTACCACCGCGTGCACGGCCTCGACGCCCGCATCGTGCGCATCTTCAACACCTACGGCCCCCGCATGCGGCTGACCGACGGCCGCGCGATCCCGACCTTCGTGCGCCAGGCCCTGCGCAACGAGCCGCTCACCGTGTTCGGCGACGGCTCGCAGACGCGCTCGTTCACCTACATCACCGACCTGGTCGAGGGCATCTGGGCCCTCATGCAGGCGCCGGTGAACGAGCCGGTCAACATCGGCAACCCGCGGGAGATGACGTTGCTCCAGCTGGCCGAGCAGATCGTGCGGCTGAGCGGGTCCAGGAGCGAGATCGTGTTCCGCCCGCTGCCCACCGACGATCCCAAGGTGCGGCAGCCCGACATCGGCAAGGCCCGGAGCGTACTGGGGTGGGAGCCGAAGGTCGACGTGGAGGACGGCCTGACGCGCACGATCGACTGGTGCAAGAAGCTGGTGGCCCAGTCGTGAAGATCCTGGTCACGGGCGGCGCCGGCTTCATCGGCTCCCACGTGGTGGACGCCTTCCTCGCCGCCGGCCACGAGGTGGCGGTGGTGGACAACCTCACCACCGGCGACGCGCGCAACGTCAACCCGCGCGCCCGCCTGCACGCGATCGACCTGCGCAGCGCCCGCCTCGCCGAGGTCTTCGAGGCCGAGCGGCCGGAGGTCGTGTCCCATCTGGCCGCGCAGGCCTCGGTGGGCCGCTCGGTGACCGATCCGCTCTTCGACGCGAGCGTCAACGTGGGCGGCGGCCTCGGGCTGCTGGAGTGCTGCCGGCGCTTCGGGGTGCGCCGCATCATCTATTCGTCGAGCGGCGGGGCCGGCTACGGCGACACCGACGTGATCCCCACCCCGGAGACGCATCCGACCCTGCCGATCTCACCCTACGGCATCACCAAGGTCGCGATGGAGCACTACGTCAACGCGTGGAGCGGCATCTACGGCATCAGCGGGATCTCGCTGCGCTACGCGAACATCTACGGGCCGCGGCAGAACCCGCAGGGCGAGGCCGGCGTGATCGCCATCTTCTGCCACCGCCTGCTCACCGGCCAGGTCCCGATGATCAACGGCGACGGCGAGCAGACCCGCGATTACACCTACGTGGAGGACGTGGCCGCCGCCAACGTGCGCGCGCTCGAGCGGCCCGACGTCACCGGGCCCGTCAACGTCTGCACCGGGGTGGAAACCACCGTCAACGAGCTCTACCGCGCGCTGGTGGCCGCGGCGGGCTCCCAGGTCGCGGCCGAGCACGCGCCGGCGCGGCCGGGCGAGCAACGGCGCAGCTGCCTGAGCCCGGCCCTGGCCGAGCGCGTGCTCGGCTGGAAGCCGACGGTGTCCCTCTCCGAGGGCCTCCGCCGCACCTTCAGCTACTTCCAGAAGGAGACCCGGCCGTGATCGACGAGGAGCTGCGGGCCATCCTGGCGTGCCCCGCCTGCAAGGGGGAGCTGATCTTCGAGGAGACTCGAATCATCTGTCCGGCGTGCCGCAAGGCCTATCCGATCCGGGACGGCATCCCGGTGATGCTGATCAGCGAGGCCGAGCCCTGGGCGGGCCAATAACCGCGATCATCCTGGCGGGGGGTCAGGGCACGCGACTGCGGCCACTGACCCTCGCGGTCCCCAAGCCGATCGTCCCGCTCCTCAACGTCCCGTTCCTCGCCTACCAGCTCGCGCTGCTGCGCCGTCACGGGATCACCGACGTGGTGCTCTCGTGCTCCTATCTGGTCGACGAGGTGCGCGCGACCATGGGCGACGGCCGCGCGTTCGGAGTGAGCCTGCGCTACGCGGTGGAGGTCGATCCGCTCGGTACCGCGGGCGGCGTGCGCAACGCAGTCGATCTGGTCGAAGGCCGCGTGGTCGTGCTCAACGGCGACATCCTCGCCGACGTGGATCTCTCCGCGATGCTGCGCTTCCACGCCGAGCGCGGATCGCACGCCACCATCTATCTCACCCGGGTGGCGGACCCGACCCAGTACGGCCTCGTGGAGCTGGCGTCGGACGGCGCGGTGAAGGCGTTCATCGAGAAGCCGGAGGCCGGACGCATCACCACCGACACCATCAACGCGGGCGCCTACGTGCTCGATCGCTCGGTGGTGGCCGCGATCCCGACCGGCCGCGCGGTCTCGATCGAGCGCGAGACGTTTCCCGGCTTGCTGCGCGACCGCGTGCCGTTCTACGGCTGGGTCCATCCCGGCTACTGGCTCGACATCGGCAGCCCCGCGAAGTACCGCCAGGGCCAGCTCGACCTGCTGGCCGGCAAGGTGGCGACCGACGTGGCGCCGGCCGGCGCCGGCGCGGACCGGCGCTTCGTCGCCCGCGACGCTCGCGTGGCGTCGGACGCGATGGTGATCCCGCCCTGCGTGATCGGCGCGGGCGCGCAGCTCGAGCCCGGCTGTCGCGTCGGCCCCAACGCGGTAGTGGGCGCCGGCTGCGTCGTCGGCGCGGGCGCTACCGTGGAGGGCGCCATCCTGTGGGACGCGGTGACGGTCGGCCCGAACGCGATCCTCCGGGATTGCATCGTGGGCTCCCACGTCCGCATCGGCGCGGGCGCCCATCTCGGCTTCACCGCGGTCGTGGAGGGCAACACCGCGGTCCCCGCCAACGCCTGCCTGTAGACCGCGAGGTACGAGGCCGCGGGCCGCCAGGGCGACGAGGGCGCGTGGGCCGCGCAAGGCCATGGTATTCTTAGCCGGATGGCCATCGAGCTGATCCGCAATTTCTCCATCGTCGCCCACATCGACCACGGCAAATCCACGCTGGCCGACCGTCTCCTGTCGCTGACCGGCACCATGGACGCCAAGAAGGCGGTGGACCAGGTCCTCGACTCGATGGATCTGGAGAAGGAGCGCGGCATCACGATCAAGGCCCACACCGTCCGGCTGCTCTACCGAGCCAAGGACGGGCAGCAGTACACGCTGAACCTGATCGACACGCCGGGGCACGTGGACTTCTCCTACGAGGTCTCGCGCTCCCTGGCCGCGTGCGAAGGCGCGCTGCTGATCGTGGACGCGGCCCAGGGCGTCGAGGCCCAGACGCTGGCCAACTTCTATCTGGCGCTCGACGGCGGCCTCGAGATCATCCCGGTCATCAACAAGATCGACCTGCCCGCCGCCGACGTCGAGGCGACCCGCAACCAGATCACCGAGATCCTCACCCTCGACGGCGACGAGGCCCTGGCCATCTCGGCCAAGCACGGCACCGGCGTCCCGGAGGTGCTCGAGGCCATCGTCTCGCGCATTCCCCCGCCGAAGGGCGACGTGGACGCTCCGCTCAAGGCCCTGGTGTTCGACTCGTTTTACGACTCCTACCAGGGCGTGGTGGTCTACATCCGGCTGATCGACGGGCGGGTGCGGGCGGGCAGCAAAATCTTGTTGATGTCCAACGGCAAGACCTACGAGGTTCAGCAGGTCGGCGTCTTCTCTCCCGACATGCGCCCGATCGACGAGCTGAGCGCGGGACAGGTCGGCTACCTCACCGCGTCGATCAAGCGGGTGGCCGACGCCAAGATCGGCGAGACGGTCACCGACGTGCTGCGGCCGACCGCCGAGCCCTGCCCGGGCTATCGCGACGCCAAGTCCATGGTGTTCGCCGGGCTCTATCCGATCGAGGACACCGACTACGAGGGTCTGCGCGACGCACTGGAGAAGCTGCGCCTGAACGACTCCGCGTTCAACTTCGAGCCGGAGACGTCGCTCGCGCTCGGCTACGGCTTCCGCTGCGGCTTCCTCGGCATGCTCCACCTCGAGATCGTGCAGGAGCGGCTCGAGCGCGAGTTCAATCTCTCCCTCATCGTCACCGCCCCGAGCGTCCGATTCAAAGTCGTCACCCTGGCCGGCGAGGTGCTGGAGGTGGAGAACCCCTCCAAGCTGCCCCCGGTCGACCGCATCGAGCGGATCGAGGAGCCCTACGTGCGCGGCTCGATCTTCGTGCCCACCGAGTTCATGAGCGAGATCTACAAGCTCGCCCAGGACAAGCGGGGCGAGCACAAGTCGCTCGAGTACATCGGCAAGCGGGTCCACATCCAGTTCGATTTCCCGCTGAGCGAGATCGTGGTCGACTTCTACGATCGCCTGAAGTCGATCTCCAAAGGCTACGCCTCCTTCGACTACGAGTTCCTGGAGTTCCGGGCCTCGGACATGGTGAAGCTGGACATCCTGCTCAACGGCGATCCGGTCGACGCGCTCTCCATCATCGTCCACCGCGAGAAGGCCTACGAGAAGGGCAAGGCCCTGACCGAGAAGCTGCGGGCGGTGATCCCGCGCCAGCTCTACGAGGTCGCGATCCAGGCCGCCATCGGCAGCCGGGTCATCGCCCGCGAGACGGTCAAGGCCATGGGCAAGAACGTCACCGCCAAGTGCTACGGCGGCGACATCACGCGCAAGCGCAAGCTGCTCGAGAAGCAGAAGGAAGGCAAGAAACGGATGAAGCAGGTCGGAAAGGTCGAGGTTCCGCAGGAGGCGTTCCTGTCGGTGCTGAAGAGCTGAGCCGCCCATGAACGACCTCCAGGTTCGCCCCGACCGCGATACCGCGCCGGCCACCCCGGCGGTCAAGGTGCGCAAGAAGTCTCTCTTCCGCGAGTACTCGGAAGCGATCATCATCGCGGTGCTGCTGGCCCTCTTCATCCGCCAGTTCGCGGTACAGGCCTTCACGATTCCCTCCGGCTCGATGATGGACACCCTGCTGATCGGCGACTACATCCTGGTCAACAAGTTCCTCTACGGAGCCGAGATCCCCCTCACCGACCGGCACCTGCCCGCGGTGCGCGATCCCCATCGGGGCGACATCGTGGTGTTCAAGTACCCCAACGACGAGACGCGCGACTTCATCAAGCGCATCATCGCGGTCGGCGGGGACACCGTGCAGGTGCGCGACAACCGGGTGACGCTCAACGGCCGCCTGATCGACGAGCCGTACGTGCGGCCGGGATCCTTCTCGGGCCCCGCCGGCTCACCGTGCAGCTACGCCTACGCGTGCGAGCCGCTGCGGGTGCCGGAGGGGTCGTACTTCGTCATGGGCGACAACCGGGACAACTCGCAGGACAGCCGCTACTGGGGCTTCGTCCGCCGGGAGAAGATCCGCGGCAAGGCCTTCCTGATCTACTGGTCCTGGAACGGGGACGGGCATTGGCTGCGCTGGCGGCGGCTGGGCCAGTATCTGCCGTAACCGGCTGGACGCCCCGCGCCGCCCGGCTCGGGGCCTACGTGCACCTGCCGTTCTGCGTCGAGCGCTGCGGGTACTGCTCCTTCAACACCGCGCCCTACACGCCGGGCGGGCTCGACCGGTTCCTCTCCGCCCTGGTCCGCGAGTGTGATCTCGCCGCCGCGGCCCCGTGGGCCCGCGGGGTGACGCTCGACACCGTGTTCCTGGGCGGCGGCACGCCGTCGCTCCTCGACGCCGCCCAGATGACCCAGGTGCTCGCCCACCTGGGCGCTCGGCTCGCGCTCGAGCCCTCCGCCGAGGTGACCGCGGAGTGCAATCCCGACGATCTCACCGTCGAGCGTCTCGCCGGCTACCGGCGCGCCGGGGTCACCCGGATCAGCCTGGGCGTGCAGAGCCTCGACGACGCGGTGCTGCCGCGTCTCGACCGGCGCCACTCGGCCGGCCAGGCGCGGCGGGCCTTCGCGGCCGCCCGGGAGGCCGGCTTCGACAACGTCAGCGTGGACCTCATCTACGGCTTGCCCGGCCTCGACCTGGCGACGTGGACCGCGACGGTCCGGGAGGCGCTCGCGTGGCAGCCCGATCACCTCTCCGCCTACGCGCTGACCCTGGACGAGGGCAGCCTCTGGCACGCGGCCGGCGTCGGCTCGCTGCCCGGCGAGGAGACGGTGACCGCCCAGTACTGGACGCTCGCACGACTGGCCGCCGAGGCGGGCTTCGAGCACTACGAAGTCTCCAACTATGCGCGGCCCGGCTTCCGCTCGCGTCACAACCAGCGCTACTGGCGCTGGCAGGAATACCTCGCGCTGGGGCCGGGCGCGTGCGGCTTCCTGGGGCGCGTGCGCTATGGCAACGTCAAGCCGGTCGAGCGCTACTGCTCGCTCGTGGAGGCCGGCCGCCTCCCGCTGCAGAGCCACGAGGTGCTGACCGACCGTCAGGCTCTGGCCGAGCAGCTCATCCTGGGATTGCGCACCAGCGACGGGATCGCGGCCGAGCGGCTCGCCGAGCGCTGCGCGCTGGAGCGCGACCGCCTGCCCCGGGCCCTCGACGCCTGGCGGGAGCGCGGGCTCCTCGTGGAGCACGACGGGCGCGTGCGACTCACCGAGGCGGGCTTTCTCCTGTCCGATGCCCTGTTCACCGAGCTGCTCTAGGGGTAAGATCGCGCCACCATGACCGCGGCGCCCACTCTCGATCAGCGCAGCCGTCAGGTGCTGCTCTCGGTGATCGCCGAGTACGTGGAGACCGGCGAGCCGGTGGGCTCCCGCGCGATAGCGCGCCGCCACATCCGCGGCCTCTCTCCGGCCACCATCCGCAACGCGATGGCCGACCTCGAGGAGATGGGCTACCTCGTGCAGCCGCACACCTCGGCGGGCCGCGTGCCCACCGACGCGGCGTATCGCTTCTACGTCGATCACCTGCAGCGGGTGCCGTGGGTGGCCGGGCAGGCGCCCGCGGTCGGGCCGCCCGCGGTCGTGCCCCACGCCGAGGCGGCCGAGCGGCTGATGGCCGAGACCCCAGGGCGACTGTCCTCGGACACCCACATGATGGGCGTGCTGCTGGCGCCGCCGCTCAAGCACACCGCTCTCGACCGGATCGAGCTGGTCGCGCTGGACGAGGAGCGCGCCCTCGCGGTGCTGGTGACCGAGACCGGCTGGGTCACCGCGCGGCCGCTCGCGGCGGTGCCGCGCGGCGGCGCCGATGAGCTGCGCGAGATGGGCCGCGCGCTGACTCGTCGCTTCCGCGGCAAGACCTTCCAGGAGATCCTCGACGAGCTGACGCGGCCGGCCGACCCGCTCGATCCGCTCTGGACGCGAAGCCGGCTCGTGCTCGACGAGGTGGTGGCGATGCTGCGCGACCGCACGCTATACATCAGCGGCGCCACCAACATGCTGGACCACCCCGATCTGTCCGAGCCGACCACCCTGCGCTCGATGCTGCGCGCCTTCGAGGACAAGGCCCGCCTGGTGGATCTGCTCTCCCGCATGGCCGAGGAGCAGGGTCTCCACGTGATGATCGGCGGCGAGAACCCGGTGGAGGAGATGCGGGGGTGCAGCCTGATCACCTCCACCTACAGCTACCGGGACCAGATCCTGGGCGTGCTGGGTGTGGTGGGCCCGCGGCGGATGCCTTACACCGAGGTCATGTCGATCGTCGACGAGACGGCGCGGATCGTCTCGATCTCGCTCTCGCGGGTGAGGCAGCAGCTGTATTTGCCGTAGGGCGGGCGGGGCCGGCGGACAACCGTTTAGTTCTTTAAGCTGTTCAGCTGCGGGGGCCCAGAAATGGCCCCCGCACTCCCCCAAGCGGCGGACAGCCGTCGGAGCTGTGGCCCCGCACTCCCCCGGTCGGCGGACGGCGCGCGATCGCCAGGTCCGGGAGCCCGGGGGGTGTCGGACCGTCTGCTATAATTACGGTCTGCCATGAGTGAATCGTCGTTCGTGAATGGACCCCTGGCCGACGAGCGTGACGAGGAGATCCAGCGTCTCCGAGAGGCGCTCGAGGCCAAGACCCGTGAGCTGGAAGCCCAGCAGGACCGCTACGTCCGGGCCGTCGCCGAGTTCGACAACGTCCGGAAGCGCAACGCCCGGGAGCGGGACGAGTATACCCGCTATGCCAACGAGTCGGTGCTGCGCGACCTCCTGCCGGTGCTGGACAATCTCGACCGGGCGCTGCAGGCCGCCCGCGCCGAGCCGACCGCAGCGGTGACGGCGGGCGTCGAGCTGATCCAGCGCGAGCTGCTCCGAGTGCTCGAGAAATTCGGCCTCACTCCGTTCGTGTCGGTCGGCCAGCCCTTCGATCCGGAGCGCCACGAGGCGGTCGCCCGGGTCCAGCGCCCGGACCTGCCGGACCTGACGGTAGCGGGGGAGACCGCCCGGGGCTATCTGCTGAACGGACGGGTCCTTCGACCCGCGATGGTCACCGTGGCGATGGCTCCCGACGATCGGGACGCGGGCTCCAGCTCGTAGCGTGGCGGCCAAGGACTACTACAGCGTCCTCGGGGTTCCCCGAGACGCCGACGACGCCGCGCTGAAGAAGGCCTACCGCAACCTCGCTCGCGCCTACCATCCCGACCGCAACCCCGGCGACCGCAAGGCCGAGGAGCGCTTCAAGGAGGTCAGCGAGGCCTACACCGTGCTCTCCGACCCGGAGAAGCGCGCCCAATACGACCGCTTCGGGACTGTCGGAGGCGGGGTGGGCGAAGCCGGATTTGGGACCATCTTCGAGGATCTCTTCGAGGGCTTCTTCGGCGGCGGCGACCGCGGACGCTCCCGCACCCGCGCGCGGCGGGGCGACGACTTGCGCTACGACCTCGAGATCACGCTCGAGGAGGCCGCCCAGGGCATGGAGACCAAGCTGCAGGTTCCGCGGCTCGAGACCTGCGAGGGCTGCCGAGGCTCGGGCGTCGAGCCGGGCAGCCAGCCCGAGGTCTGCGGCACCTGCCGGGGGCAAGGCCAGGTGCGCTTCTCGCAGGGCTTCCTCACGGTGGCCCGTCCCTGCCCGAATTGCCGGGGCGAGGGCCGGATCGTCCGCAACCCGTGCTCGACCTGCCGCGGCCAGGGGCGCATCTCGCGCGAGCGGCTGCTCAAGGTCACGATCCCGGCGGGCGTCGAGCACGGCAATCAGCTGCGCCTGACCGGCGAGGGCGAGGGCGGGACGCAAGGCGGGCCGACCGGCGATCTCTATGTGGTGCTCCACATCAAGCCGCACGAGATCTTCGTCCGCGAGGGCGCGCATCTCATCTGCGAATTGCCGCTGACCTTTCCCCAGGTCGCCCTGGGCGACGAGGTCGAGGTCCCGGTGCTGGACGGCACCGCCAAGCTGAAGGTCCCCGCGGGCACCCAGCCGGGACAGCGCCTGGTCCTCAAGGGCAAGGGCATGCCGCATCTGCGCGGGCGCGGGCGCGGCGACGCGGTGTACGACGTCGTGGTCGAGGTGCCCACCCAGCTCACCGCGCGCCAGCGCGAGCTGCTGGAGGAATTCCGGGGGTCCCCCGACGGCGGCTCGGGGCCTCGCGTCTCCAAGTTCGTCGAGCGGATGAAGCAGCTGTTCGGTAGTTGATGCCGTTCTGGCAGCTGACGGTTCCCGCCACCGCCGAGACTTCCGAGGGGCTGACCAATTTCCTCTGGGAGCAGGGCGCCCTCGGCGTGGTCGAGGAGGAAGTGCCGGGTCGGAGCCCGCGGCTGCGCGCGTTCTTCCCGGAGCGCGCGTCCTCCATCGGCCTGCTGACCGCGGTGCAGGTCTATCAGGCCTCGCTGCGCGCGCTCGGCTTCTCGCTGCCGCCGGAAAGCGCCGAGGTGGCGCCGCTGCTCGACGAGGCGTGGGCGAGCGCCTGGCAGCAATCGTTCCCGGTGCGCGAGGTCGGTCGACGCCTCCTGGTGATGCCGCCGTGGCTCGCCGAGCCCGGGCCCGACTCCGCCGCGCCGAACGGGGAGCGGCTCGCCGTCGTGATCGAGCCGGGCCGCGCGTTCGGGACCGGGCATCACGGCACCACCGAGGGCTGCCTGGTCCTGCTCGAGGACGCCCTCGAGGCCGCACCCGGCTCGGCGGTCCTCGACATCGGCACCGGCACCGGCATCCTGGCCATCGCGGCGCTGCGGCTCGGGGCGCCGAGCGTGCTGGCCATCGACACGGACCCCGACGCGGTGGCCGCCGCGCAGGTCAATGCGGCGCGGAACGGCTGCGCCGGTCTGACGGTGCGCCTGGCCGAGCCGCAGGACGTGGAGGGGCGATTCCCAGTGGTGGTGGCCAATCTGCTGACCCACGCGCATCTCGCCCTGGCCGAGCACTACGCCCGGCTCGTCGTCCCGGGCGGGCACCTCGTGCTCGGCGGCATGCTGGACGGCGAGGACGTCCGGGTCGCCGAGGCGCTCTCCGGGCTTGGCTTCGGCACGCGCTGGAGCGTGCCGCTCGATGGCTGGGCCTCCCTCCTACTGGCCGCGCCGGCTCGGTGACCCGCTTCCATCTGGCGCCGGACGCCGTCGACGGTGACCGAGTGGTCTTCGATGCCGCGGCGGCCCATCACCTCGGGCGGGTCCTGCGCGCGGCGGCCGGCGAGATCGTGCAGGCCGTCGACGCGAGCGGGCAGCTGCTCTCGGTGCGGCTCACCTCGATCGCGTCGCGGCGCGCCGAGGGCATGGTGGTGGGCCGTTCGGCGCTGGCCACCGAATCGCCCCTCGACCTCACACTGGCCCAGGCCGTTCCCAAGGGCGACAAGATGGAGCATGTGATCCGCATGGCCACCGAGCTCGGGGTCACGCGCGTGATCCCGCTGCTGAGCGAGCGCACCGTGGTGCGCCTCGAGCCCGGCCGCTCCGATTCGCGGCTCGGGCGCTGGCGGCGGGTCGCGCGGGAGGCCGCGCAGCAGAGCGGGCGCGCGGCGGTGCCCGAGGTGGCCGCGCCGACCCGACTGGCCGCGTGGCGACCCGAGGCGTCGGCGGCCGGGCTGCTCGTCTGCTTCTGGGAAGAGGAGCGACGGCGGCTCGACACCCTCCTGCCCGCCGGCCCCTGTCTCCGGGCGACCGTGGTGGTGGGCCCCGAGGGCGGGCTCACCGGCGAGGAGGTTCACGGCCTCGCCGGCGCGGGCGCCCTCGTGGCCTCGCTCGGGCCGCGCCTGCTACGGACGGAGACGGCCGGCGCGGTGGCGGTGGCGCTCCTGCAGGCCCGCTACGGGGACCTGGGGCGTGGCTGACCATGGATTTGTACGCGGACGCGCCCACGCTCCCCGAGGCCTTCTCGCGAATCGCGCTGGCCCTGTTCGCCGCCGCGGTGGATCCGGCGTCGGTCGACGAGACGGAGGTCCGGGAGGTTCGCGCGCACGGTCCCGACCCGGCGGCCCTGCTCCGGCGCTGGCTCGACGAGTGCCTCTACGTCCACGAGGTGGAGGGATTCGCCTGCCGCTCGATCGAGTTCGCGGTCTTCGAGGCGGCTTCCTCGGCGGGGGCCGAGCCGCTCCGTCTTCATGCCTTCCTGCACGGGGAGCCGATCGACCCGACCCGGCACGTCGCGAGAGCAGTCATCCGGGGCATTGGCGCGCAAGGTCTCTCGGTGCAAGGAGAATCCGACGGCTTCCGAGTACGAGCCACGCTGGATCTCTGATGTTGCTGATCTGACACAAGGCATTTCCGGCAGTGTGTCATTCCTGCAACCTGGGGCTTGGCGGGGCTGGTTTCGTCAACAGGTCAGGTCAACCGAAACGGGCACTTGACGTGAAATTTGCCGGCTGGCACCTGCTTTGCCTATCGTAGACCCAGCCATGGACCAGCAGCGGACCCTCAGACATCCGGTGGAGATGGCGGGCATCGGCCTTCATTCGGGTGAGCCGGTGGCGCTTCGGGTCTCCCCGGCCGGCGCGGACACGGGTGTGCTCTTCCGCGCCACCGACGGCACGCTGATTCCGGCGAATGCCGATCACGTGGTCGACACCAATTCCGCGACCACGGTTGGGGCCTTCGGCGTGCGGGTGCGTACCGTGGAGCACCTGATGGCCGCAGCGGCGGCGCTCGGCGTCGACAACATGGTGGTGGACATCGACGGTCCCGAGGTTCCCGCCGCCGACGGCAGCGCGAAGCCGTTCATGGATCTGCTGCGGTCGGCCGGCGGCGTCAGCCTGCCGGCCCCGCGGCGGCCCCTGACGATCAGCGAGCCGATTCGCGTGGGCACCGAGAGCCGCTGGCTCGAGGTCTTGCCCGCCGACTCGCTCCGCATCAGCTACACGCTCGACAACAACCACCCGATCATCGGACTGCAGGTCGGCACCTACGGCATCACCGAGCAGGTCTTCGATCAGGAGCTGGCCGCGGCCAGGACCTACGGCTTCCTGCGGGACGTGCCGGCGATGCGCCAGAACGGTCTGGCTCGCGGCGGTTCGCTCGAGAACGCGGTCGTGGTCGGCAAGCGCTCGGTGCTGAACGACAGCCTGCGGTTCCCCGACGAGTTCGTGCGCCACAAGATCCTGGACCTCGTGGGCGACCTGTTCCTCCTCGGTCGGCCGCTGAGGGCCCACGTGGTCGGCCGCAATGCCGGACACGCGCTGAACCATCAGCTGGTGATGGCGATCCAGAAGGCGGTGGCCGCCGACCGGCGCCGCGTGGCCGCCCGCTCGATCCGGCCCGCCGTGCCCGCCGCGGTGGGCACGACCGGCGACGGCTTCCTGCCCGGCATCGCCGCCCTGTAGCCATCCGCCGCGCTCGCGGCGCCCCTGGCTTCCCCCGATCTGCTGCCCCCGCCGAACCGCCGCGGGCTTCCGGCCCGACGCTATAATGGGCCGTCTGTGCCATGGAACCCCGCCGACGTCGGCCGCTCTCCTCGACCGCGCTCGCCCTGAGCCTGCTCGGGGCGCTCGTGCTGGCCTCCCTGATGGCGCCGGCGCGGGCCGCCGCCGACGTCCGCATCAGCAATCTCTCGGTCTTCCTCAACGACTACGACGTGACGGTGACGGTGGTGCTCTTCGACGCGATCCCCGACTCCCTGCACGAGTCCATCCACACCGGGATCGCGGCCCACGTGCGCTACTACGTCGAGCTGTGGCAGTACGCGCGGTTCGGAGTGGATCGGCGCCTGCAGGTCCGCACGGTGGAGCGGCAGCTCACCTACAACGTGCTCACCAAGGAGTACAAGATCACCGCGCTCAAGGGCGAGGCCCGCGAGCCGATTCTCACCAAGGACCTGCGCGAGGCCCAGCGCATGATCTCGGAGCTGCGGGTCGGCCAGATCGCGCCGGTGGTCGCGCTCGACCGGCAGGAGCTCTACTACGTGCGGGCGCGCTCCGACGTCTCGCTCGGGGGCGTCAATTCCTGGTTCGCGCGCATGACCGGTGAGGCCGAGGAGACGCCCTGGGTGCAGTCGAGCCTGCTCACCCCGGTGAGGAACCAGTGACGCCGCTCACCGCCCGCCGCCCCGAGCGGCTCGACGAGCAGGAGAAGCGCAAGCGGAACCTGCTCATCATCGCCGGGATCCTCGTCCTCCTGGTGGTGGCCACCGTCTTCGAGGTGGGCATCCGCGCGCCCAAGATCCCCTTCGCCTCCAACCTCATCGTCTTCTTCCTCTTCAACCTGAACCTGGTCGTCTTCCTGCTGCTGCTCGTCCTGCTCTTCCGCAACCTGGTGAAGCTCTCGTTCGAGCGGCGGCAGAAGATCATCGGCTCGCGGTTCAAGGCCAAGCTCGTCCTGACCTTCATGGCCCTGGCCCTCGGCCCCGGCATCCTCATCTTCCTGATCGCGTCCAACTTCATCACCACCTCGATCGAGGGGTGGTTCAAGCCGCAGGTGGAGCGGCCGCTCGACCAGGCCATGGAGGTCGCCCAGACCTACTACCAGAGCCTGGAGAGCACCGCGCTGCGGCACGACCGCTACATGGGGCGCGTGATCGAGCGCGACGGCCTCCTCGCCGAGAACAAGCGCGAGGCGCTGGCCGCCTTCCTCGCCGATCAGCAGGAGCGGCTCGGGGTCGCGGCCATCACCGTCTTCAACCGCGAGGGGCAGGAGCTGGTGCACGTCAAGAACCCGGTGCTGGCCAAGGTGCCCACCCGCTCGGCCAACACCGAGAACGTCAAGCAGGCGCTGGCCGGTCAGGAGATCACCACCGTCCACGAGCTGGACAACGGCGACATGATCCAGGCGATGGTGCCGATCCGCGACGCCGACCAGTCGGTGGCCGCGGCCATGGTGGTGGCCATCCACGTGCCCCAGCGGCTCGAGAATCGGCTGCGCAACATCAGCCAGGCCTTCCAGGAGTACAAGCAGCTGCGGCTGCTCAAGAACCCGATCAAGGGCATCTACATCCTGCTCTTCCTGCTGATGACCCTGATCATCGTGTTCTCGGCCACCTGGTTCGGGCTCTACCTGGCCCGCGGCATCACCGAGCCCATTCAGATGCTGGCCGAGGGGACGCGGGAGGTCGCGGCGGGGAACCTGCGATACAAGGTCGAGGTCCGCGCCGACGACGAGATCGGCATCCTGGTGGACTCCTTCAACCGGATGACCGGAGACCTCGCCGCGTCGCAGTCGAAGCTCGAGGAGACCTATCGCGATCTGCAGTCCAAGCACGCCGAGATGGAAGATCGGCGGCGCTACACCGAGACGGTGCTGGAGGCGGTCGCGACCGGCGTGGTGTCGCTGGACCCGGAGGGCCGCGTCACCACCATCAACAGCGCGGCCGAGCGACTGCTCGGCCTCGACGCCTCGCAGATCCACGGCCGCCCGGCCGCGCGCGTCTTCCGCTCGCCCGAATACACCGAGATCGACGCGCTGATCCAGCGCATGGGCCGCGTACGGGAGGGCATGCTCGACCGCGAGGTGCACCTGCGGCGCGGGGGGCAGGCGGTGGCTCTGCTCGCCTCCGCCACCGCGCTGCGCGGACCCGACGGCGGCTACCTGGGGATGGTGCTCGCGTTCGACGACCTCACCGAGCTGCTGAAGGCCCAGCGGCTGGCCGCATGGCGCGAGGTCGCCCAGCGCATCGCCCACGAGATCAAGAATCCGCTCACCCCGATCCAGCTCTCGGCCCAGCGTCTGCGTCGCCGGCTCGGTTCCGACCGCAGCGCGGACGAGAAGCGGCTGCTCGAGGAGGCCACCGGGACCATCATCCAGGAGGTCGACGGGCTGCGACAGCTGGTCGACGAGTTCTCCCGCTTCGCGCGGATGCCCGCGCTGACTCCCAAGCCCACCGACCTGGCCCGGCTGCTCGAGAGCGTGGTCGTCCTCTATCGCGAGTCGCACCCGGGCCTCGCGATTCGCGCGGTGTTCTCGCCGGACCTGCCGCCCATCGAGGTGGATCCGGACCAGATCAAGCGCGCGGTCCTGAACCTGGTGGACAACGCGGTGGAGGCGGTCGGCGCCACCGGCGAGGTGGTGGTGCAGACCGCGTGGCTGCCCGAGGCGCATCGGGCGCGCATCGTGGTCGCCGACGACGGGCCGGGCATCGCGGCGGACGACCGCGAGCGGCTCTTCGTCCCCTACTTCTCCACCAAGGCCACCGGGATGGGCCTGGGCCTGCCGATCGTCCACCAGATCGTCTCCGACCACGGCGGCACCATCCGCGTGGAGGACAACACGCCGCACGGCAGCCGGTTCGTGGTCGAATTGCCCGCGGGCCGGCCGGTGGCCGCGCCGGTCCAGGCCTGAGGCGCGCTCCCATGCCCGGCGAGCACATCCTGATCGTCGACGACGAGCGCGCGATCCGGACGACGTTGAGAGGCGTTCTCGAGGATGAAGGATATCGAGTGACCGCGGTGGGCTCCGGGGAAGAGGCGATCGCCCGCCTGCAGGACGAGGTGCCCGACATCATCTTCCTCGACATCTGGATGCCGGGCATCGACGGGCTCGACACGCTGGCCGAGCTGAAGCGCCTGCGGCCCGAGACGGTGGTGGTGATGATCTCCGGCCACGCCACCATCGAAACCGCGGTGAAGGCCACCAAGCTCGGCGCCTACGACTTCATCGAAAAGCCGCTGTCGCTCGAGAAGACGCTGCTCATCGCCAACCGCGCGCTCGAGCACACCCGGCTCGAGCGGGAGAACCGCACCCTGCGCGCCCAGCTCGAGCGCGGCCAGGAGATCGTCGGCCAGAGCGCGCTGATCGAGCACCTGCGCCAGCAGATCGCGGTGGCCGCGCCCTCGAGCGGCCGCGTGCTCATCCAGGGAGAGAACGGCTCGGGCAAGGAGCTGGTGGCCCGCGCGGTGCACGCGCTGTCCGCCCGCCGCGACGGCCCCTTCGTCGAGGTGAACTGCGCGGCCATCCCCGAGGAGCTGATCGAGTCGGAGCTGTTCGGCCACGAACGGGGCGCCTTCACCGGGGCGGTGGCGCGCCGGCGCGGCAAGTTCGAGCTGGCCGACCAGGGCACCCTCTTCCTCGACGAGATCGGCGACATGAGCCTCAAGACCCAGGCCAAGGTGCTGCGCGCCCTGGAGGAGCAGGCCTTCGAGCGGGTCGGCGGCAAGGACACCGTCCGGGTGGACGTGCGGGTCCTCGCCGCCTCGAACCAGAACCTGCCCGAGCGCATCGCGGTCGGCGCGTTCCGCGAGGACCTGTACTACCGGCTGAACGTCATCCCGATCGAGGTGCCGCCGCTGCGTCAGCGCAAGGAGGACCTGCCGCTGCTGGTGGCCCACTTCGTGACGATGTTCTCGGCCGAGAACGGCAAGCGGCCCAAGACCGTCTCGGTGGAAGCCCTCGCCTATTTCCTCTCCTACGACTGGCCGGGCAACGTGCGCGAGCTGCGCAACATGGTGGAGCGGCTCGTCATCATGACCCCCCGCGACGTCATCGGCCCCGAGGACCTCCCGCCCCCGCTGCGCCCCCGCGACGCGGAGTCGACGGGCGACGACGGGCAGCGCGAGCGCACGCTGAAGGAGGCCCGCGAGGCCTTCGAGCGCGCCTTCATCCTGAGCGAGCTGCGGGCCAACGAGTGGAACATGACCCGCACCGCCGAGCGGCTCGGCATCGAGCGCAGCCACCTCTACCGCAAGCTCAAGGCCTACGGCATCACCGCCCCGAAGTAGCGGCGGCCGGCCGCCACCCGAATGCCCGCGGCCTGGGGGAGTGCGGGGGCCATGTCCGGGCCCCCGCAGCTGAAGAGCCTTGAAGAAGTAAACGGCCGTCCGCTGGACGGCTGTCCGCCACTGGGGGAGTGCGGGGGCCATGTCCGGGCCCCCGCAGCTGAAGAGCCTTGAAGAAGTAAACGGCCGTCCGCCGGACGGCTGTCCGCCGCTGGGGGAGTGCGGGGGCCATGTCCGGGCCCCCGCAGCTGAACGGAAGTCCCGGTAGCGGGGGCACCCCCCGCTGTGATAACTACAGTACCGCTCTGTCGCGCCGACGGCGCATCGCCATCATCTGATTGCCGCAGGAGGATTCCATGCGACGCAGTGCCTCTACTCTGCTCTTCACCGTGGCCGTGCTTGCGGTCCCGGGGGTCGTGGTGCTGGCCCAGTCCAAGGAGCCGGTCAAGATCGGGCTCACCGCGGCGGTCTCCGGCGGCTCGGCGGCCTCGGGCGAGGCCATCAAGCGCGGGCTCGAGATCGCCATCGAGGAGATCAACGCCAAGGGCGGCGTGCTGGGTGGCCGCCCATTGCGGTTGGTGGTCCGCGACGACGAGGGCCAGCCGGCCAAGGGCGTGACCATCGCGCGCGAGCTGGTGGAGCGCGAGAAGGTCAGCGCGGTGTTCGGCGGCCTGCATACCCCGGTCGCCCTCGCCCAGGTGGCGGTCTGGCAGGAGCTCAAGACGCCCTACATGGGCGCGTGGGCTGCCGGCACGAACATCACGCGGAACGGGCAGACGCCCAACTACGTGTTCCGGGTCTCGGCCAACGACGACGACGCCGACAAGTTCCTCACCCGCTACGCCACCGACGTGCTGCGCAAGGGCAAGCCCGGCCTGCTGCTCGAGAACACGAGCTGGGGCCAGTCGAACGAGGCGGGCCTGACCAAGTGGCTCGGGGCCAAGGGCATCAAGGCGGTGGGCATCGAGAAATTCAACTGGGGCGACCCGGACATGAGCCCGCAGCTGCTGCGGCTGAAGGGCGCCGGCGCCGACCACGTGGTGCTGGTGGCCAACGCGCCCGAGGGCGCGCAGGTGGTGAAGTCGCGGGCGAAGATCGGCTGGGAGATCCCGATGGTGTCGCACTGGGGCATCTCCGGCGGCCGCTTCGCGGAGCTGACCGGCGATCTCTCGGACGGCGTCGCGTTCCTGCAGACCTACTCGTTCTTCGGCAAGCAGAACGAGCGCGGCGAATACGTGCTGAAGATGCTCAAGGAAAAATACGGCGTGAAGGGCCCCCAGGACGTCATCGCGCCGGTCGGGACCGCCAACGCCTACGACGGCGTCCACCTCGTGGCCATGGCCATCGAACAGGCCGGCTCCTCCGAGGGGGCGAAGGTGCGCGATGCGCTCGAGAACCTCGGCGCCGAGTACAAGGGCCTGATCAAGACCTACCGGAAGCCGTTCACCGCCGAGCAGCACGACGCGCTGAACGACGGCGACTACATCATGGTGGTCTGGAAGGCGGGCAAGATCGTCCCTCTCGCCGCCAAGTAGACTCGCTTGCTCGTACAGCTGCTCGTCACGGGGCTGGCCCTCGGCAGCATGTACGGGCTGGTCGCCCTCGG